>CAZKUB010000153.1:0-6413 GCA_964555835.1 uncultured Thermoplasmatales archaeon | reverse complement strand
AATCCAAAAAATGAATTATCCAAAAAAAACAGAACTATGGAAAGCGCTGCCAAAAAAAGTAATGTATCAAACATTTTGCTTGATAATAGATTATCTTGAAGAATCAGGTAAAATCATGATAGACGACGACAACAAAATAATCTGGACATGGAATCCTGAAATGATAGAAAAAATTAAATCTTCAGGTGTGAAATTAAGATGAATAATAAACCTATTTTTGTTGCTTTTGCGACTACTAAACTAGAAAAGGATTTTGAAAAATTAAAAACAGGAAAATTTGAGGATAAACAATTATACAGCTTTATTCAAAGATCTATTTCAGATCTTAAGAAAAATTCTATGTGCGGAGTAAAAATCCCAAGAAAATTATGGCCTAAAGGATATATAAAAAAATATCAAATTAAAAACCTATAGAAATATGATTTACCTGATGGATGGAGATTAATATATTCAATATTAGAAGATAAACTAATAATAATCAATCTAATTTTAGAGTGGTTTTCATATAAAGCCTATGAAAAAAGGTTTAGTTATTAAGTTAACAACGAATCAACCACAGGCTTCAGAAACTTACCCTGACAAAAATCCATGTATCTCTTGATATCCTGTATCACAAATATTGTATCTTCATCACTGGAAAATGAAAACGATGAAAGCGGATAATACCTCTCATTTACAAAACCCTCCTTCTTCATCTCAGATAAAAATTCCAGTATCCTATGCTCACTAAGACCCAGGTTTTCAATAAAACTATGCATGTCAGATCTATTTGATGAAAACCAATAATCAACAGGAGATGCATTCTCAGCTAGAAACATTGAGCGGTACTCTTCCCCGGTACCTGTAAAGTTTATCAAGTTTTTCTGATCTTGTGCATATACACAAAAGAAATAGTAATACTTAAGCGAGTCTTCTTCCATCCATGAAAGATCCATAACATTTCTAAACTCTTTTTTCAAAAAATCCTCTACTTCTGGTGTACACCACTGCTGATTGTCTATATTTCTTGTAAGACCAACATTTTCAAGGACTCCATAAACAGTAGCAATTAATGCATTTATTCTTCTGTCTTTAAGCAGTACCCTTTCAAACCACATGCTATCATCAAGGGTAAAAGGCTCATTTGCAGAATCGATTCTACCAGATTCGTTAACCATAGGGTTTCTAAACATAATCCTGTTTATAATACAAGCAACACCACGCTGTGGCAAATCACTTATTTTTTCTTTAAAAATCTCTTTTTTTTCATTTATTTTTTCAAACATTACACTGCCACAGAGACTAAGTCCTTCGTCTGTAAGCTCAACAAGAGATTTTCCCTGCTGCATATTTGTTGATACAAGGTTTTTATCTACTAAATCAAGAATAGTTTTATCTTTAGAACTAATCGACCCTTTACTATAATAAATTGAAAGAAGCGTTTCGACCTGCTCTTCAGCAAGGCTTTTTACAATCTTTGAAATATTTTCCTCCATTTACCCAACCCTCTATATTATATATGATGCTCATAGGGTTTAAACTTTACCTTTTTGAAAAAAAGAAAAAAACTTTGCTATTCACTATTTTTTTGTTGTATCAACTAGCTTTGCTCTCAGAACAAATATTAATTTATTGAATAAAGCCTGCCAAGGGCACCAATGAACACTTGATCAGAAATTACTGCAGCAGTTGATCGTATAGGTGTTGTTCTATAATTCCGAGTTGCATCCTGTATAATATTACCAGGTTTGAAACACCATATTAGCGTTCCTGTTTGTGTATCCAGACGATATAACCTTCCATCATCAGATCCGATAAGAACTGAATCATGCCATATAACTGGGTTGGTATGAATAGCAGCCCTGCAGCTAAACACCCAGAGGATAGAACCATTTTCTTTGTTTACTGCATATACATTCTGATCATGAGAGCCAAATATAACGATATCATCATGGACAACAGGTGTTGTTTCAACACCCCACCCGGTTTCAACCGCCCATTTAACCTCTCCTGAATCCTGATATAATGCATACAGTTTTGTATCCCAACTACCTGCAAATACAAGGCTTTCATCCTGATAGGGACGGCTAGTTATTACTCCATCAGTTTGCATCATCCATGCTATGTTTCCGTTAGAGGCATTTAATGCATAAACTGTTTTCTCAGCTGACACGATCAACAGATTATTATCAATATTTGATATATACGATGCACCACTGAAATCTTTCTGCCAAACAATCATACCCTCCTGGTTAAGACAATATACTCCATGATGTCTAGTTCCAACATAGATTAAACCATCATGAACTATTGGGGTGCTACATACTTCCCCAATAGGTTTTGTACTTATTGTCAGCCATCCAAGATTAATATAATGTAATCCTTCTTTTGATCCAACAAATAATTGACTGCCTGAAACAACTGGTTCGGTAGGATTAGTTCCTATTGCTTTGGACCATAAAACATCACCATTATCTGAGGAAACCGCATAAAGCATCTCTGTTGATGTTGTAGTATATATAATATCGCCAACAACCGTTGAAAAAGAATAAAAATCATTTGATTTTTCCTCCAAAGAAACCATCCATTTCTCGTTTGGATTTAAATCACAATCTTGATGCTCACGAATAACATCAACATCATGACCTTTTGGTATTGCAAACAACTGGACCCAGCCAACAGGCTCAATGGTATCATAATATATATTTGGTGAATCAAAATATACAATAGATAAGGTGTTTCCAGCAGGATGACCAGTATGAAGCATTATTCCATTATGTTTAAGAAGTGATGTACTTGTGATTTTACAATCTGGCGAATATGTTCCGATAGGATCGGCGCCCATAATTTCTTTTACGATTTCAATATCTATATTTCCATAGTGTTTGTTTCCAAGCTCCTCAAAGACAATGTCTCTAGACACAGGAAGATACCATGGAGTGAAATATCGGTAGGTATCAAGACCAAGGACAAAACGGTATATTAATGTCTTAAATAGCGCTTTCCAGTTCATTTTTTCCCATCGAACCCCAAAATCCATCGGATTATTAGCAGACCATTGAAAACCATCGGTTGTACGTTCAATTAATGCATCGTTATACAAACCAAGTTCATAGCGAGCAATCTCTCCGGTTTTGGTATCGCCAATCAACCATACTGCGTTCATCCCACCATCTGCATTTGTTTTCAGATACATCATAACATCATCAATTGAGTCAGAATATTGTACGGCTTTACGTGATCTGATTGAGAGGGGAATACCTTTAGTTGTCCAAATTCCTTGAGGTAGTGTTGTTTCAAGAAACATTATCCCTTTTTCATTTTGATAAAATACATGGTCACTCCAGATATGTCCTGGAGCACAAGGCATTTGAAAGCGATAACCTTCTGAAGGAATAACATCCAAAAGGATATTCCATCGAATTGCGATATAATACGACCACCACCACGTTCCTATGCCATCTTCAGTAGCCCACATAGAATGACCTAGGATTATCTCATTATTTTTTGTTGCATTTCCTGTTGCGATAAAACCGCTACAACGATGATTAGGGATTTCTTGTCCTGTTGCAGGGATAAAATCAGCAACAAACTCCTGAGCTGAAAAGCTGATATTATCTGAAATAATGGGTTTAATCAAAGCAAAAAGGGTTAATAATGGATGAATGCTTTTCCGCATTGGTCTATCAGTGATTTTTGAAAGCATTTCATACATCTGATTTATCGCCAGTACATCTTTGTAATTTATAGGCTTATTATATAGGGTTAATCCTCTTTCTGTCACCCCATCAACAATCCCAATAACTTCGTCTTTATACTCCTGAGGATATGTATCCCAATACATCTTATCGGCTAAATTTGTGCAGAATTGCCACCATCTCTGAGCGATTTTTTCATAATTTTGATTAGAAAGTGATGTGGAAATCGGTTTGATACGTGGATGATTTAGAATCATCTTACTCCAACGCTGCATCAAGTCAATGATTTCCTCAGCAGCTAGATATCCATATTGGTATCCTCTTTCATAAGGATCGCCATAGATGTTGACATACACCCATCCTTGGATATTATATCTGCTTCCACCAAGTGGGGAGGAGGCAACATATTCAGATGGCTGTTGAGAAGATTTCATTATTATTTCTTGTTCGTTTATGTTTGAAACGACAAAAATTTCGCCTAAAACTGTTGGCGTTAGTAAAGAAAGTAATATGATAAAGACAGTGCCCGTGTATAAAATCTTTAGATTCATATAAATATTATATATTGTTACAGTTATATAAATTTACTTGTATGCCTAAAAAAAGTATAAAGTTTCTTTTTTTACTTTTTTAGATCATCCAAAATAATCTCAGCAGCCCACCTGGCTGTTTTACCACTTACATCTGGACACTTGTCAACATGTGCGCCCATTCTTTCAAATTCTGCATAATCATCTTTATCCATAAGATTAAATGTTCTGCCAAAAAGTTTTTTATGAACATCTTTACAAAGAATGGATCCATATTCCTCTATGAATTTATCATAAAGTTTCTTTGAATACATAAAAACCCGGCGTTTCCGTTCACCCTTGTTAAAATCTTCATAGTTTCTACCAACTATACTACTGATTGCACAAAGTCCGCCCACAAGAGCACCGCATGTTCCTTCTGCAGAAAGAGCAGTTCCACCAGCAAGTGCATCAATTGATTGTACTACTTTCTTGTCACCAATATCAAGTGTTTCCATAAGAGCTGAATATACACACTGTGGACAACTTCCTCGCTCTGCTTCATATCTGAATGCTAAATCATATGCTTTCTGAAGTTTCTCTTCTCGTTTATCCATAATAATCTAGTTCCTTTGGCTTTGAATCTTTTTTTATTACTTAAAGATTATTTCTGTAAAATATCAAAAATTTCTGAGATATCGCTTATAAAATAATCTGTTTTTATTCCAACGCCGATTACCTTACAACCTGCAGCATGTCCTGCTTTTATATCGCTGTCTGTGTCTCCAACTAACACTACATCTTCAGGTTTTATACCTAATCTTCTGCAGGCAAGCAATATAATCTCAGGATCTGGTTTTGCAAGTTTAACATCATTGCTTGTAAAAACAAATTTAAAGTATTTTTCTAAATCAAATTTTTTAAGTATCTGAGCTGTACACTCCCCCGGTGTGTTCGTAACAATACATTTATTATAAATTGAAAGCTTTTCTAATACATCTGAGACACTTTCAAATATTTTAACACTGTTAAGATAATTACCGTATATCTTATTGCAAAACATTCCTACTTTTAAAGGTAGATTATTGCGTTTGAGATTTTCATATAGATCATGGCCCCAGTATTTTTCAATAAACATCTTTTTTGAAATTGATTTCATGTTATGTTTTTCTAAAGCATGATTCAAAGAATGCCACCATGCATCTAATGAGTCTACAAGTACTCCATCCATGTCAAATAAAATAGCCTTAGGTTTCATATTATATCAACTATGAAGTCTGCGAATAGTCAATCATACAAAAAACTTATGCATAAAACTCTAATTATTCAATTGATTCTTTATGAGAGAAATAAAAGTATCATCAAAACAGAGAAATGAACTGATAGATATAACAAGTGATGTTGAAGAGATAGTTCAGCAAGAAAAAATAAACGAAGGTTTCATAGTAGTCTACGTCCCACATACCACAGCAGGTGTAACAATAAATGAAGGCGCAGATCCAAGTGTTAAAAGAGATATAATAAAAGCCCTTGCAAAACTAATACCTGAAAACAGTGATTACCATCATTCTGAAGGAAACAGTGATGCACATATAAAAGCAAGTCTTATAGGTTCTTCGGTAACTGTTTTAATAAAAAATAAAAAA
The DNA here is from genome assembly GCA_964555835.1 of uncultured Thermoplasmatales archaeon. Taxonomy (GTDB): domain Archaea; phylum Thermoplasmatota; class E2; order DHVEG-1; family DHVEG-1; genus CAZKUB01. The sequence continues at coordinate 581 of CAZKUB010000153.1, read as the reverse complement.
CTAGCTCTTGGAGCATGGCAGCATATATTTTTCTATGATGGAGATGGACCAAGAAAGAGACATGTATACATCGATGTTTTTAAAAAATAATTATTATTTCTGCCTTTATCAACATAGTAAGCTATTTAAAGAAGCAATCATTGCTGTACAAAAAAAGAGAATTAAGATTAAACTTTCGCATCTTCGTTTATTCGAATTTTGAAATATTGTTTTTTCTTTTTTCTTTTTGTAAAACTCAACTTATAATTAGTTGAGGAGGTGAAAAACAATATGAAAGGAAAAGTAAAATGGTTCAACCCTCGTAAAGGTTTTGGGTTTATCGTAGGTGAAGATGGAAAAGATATTTTTGTACATCAATCTGATCTAGATGAAGGTATAAACCTCAACGATGATGATTCAGTTGAATACGAAACAGAAGAAACTGATAGAGGACAAAAAGCAATAAACGTCAAAAAACAGTGATTTAACTAGCAAATTATCGATTTTATAAATCGATTTTTTTTTAATTATTTATAAAAAAAATTTGCAGGTCTGGTTTAATTGAAAAAAGAAAAAACAATATTTCAAAATTCGAATAAACG
>CAZKUB010000152.1:0-3289 GCA_964555835.1 uncultured Thermoplasmatales archaeon | reverse complement strand
TATGATGTTTTTAGCTTTTGCTTGGCAAATATAACAAATTCTAAGAGCATTTATTATAACTTTTTATCCCTCAAAACGATTTACAAAAGCAAAATTAGCGAATTATACCGAAAATTATATTAATTAATAAAATAAAATAATATTAAGTATTATTGAAATATAAAAAAGTTAATTGTAAATTACCTAATAAAAAGGGAGTTATTAAACTATGACCCAATCTGATATAAAAACAAAAAACAAAAAAATCTTGAAGTTAAAAAATAAAAAAGATACGTATATGGTGATTACAATTGGTGTTGTAATCATTTTATTGGGCAGTGTTTTGCTGTACAGTGTAATTACTGTTGATGATGTAAAAGAAGAAATTGAAGAGCCAGAACCTAGCGTTCCAATAACAAAATTAATAACTAAAACTTATGCAGAATTGAAAGAAGAAGGTTTGCTTGATTATATTGATATTGTTGATGATCGTATCAGCCCTTATGCAAATCAAGGGCTTGTTCTTGAGGTATTGCGAATCAGACATAGAGGCCTGCTGGATAAATTAATGACACCAGGTCTGTCCTGGAGAATAAAACCAGAATTTTATTTTAATACAAATATAGATGGAATGCTTTTTGAAGCCCAGCTTCTTGAACAGCATGGAAATTTTGAAGAAATATTGTTCAACACATGGGATACCATGTTTCAAGAAAGAAAAGTTATGAGAACTGCAAAGCAAGGCCAAGAAACATCAGAGGTTACTATTGATATTTTTGAACGCGAAAGTATTGGATTATTAGGCTTGCGGACAAGAGATGTAAAGAAAGACTCTTTTACGATGACCTATTGTTACCGTACTGGACGATGGACTGGTGATGACTATTTTGGTGACTCTGATGGTTATGGTTATTATCTTGGTGAAACATTTGAAGTATGGTTTGATATTTATCAAATGGACTATACCCGCGATAGGATTCCATATTGGACAAAAGTAAATATATTTGGACTTGACCCGACGGTTGATTACTCTGATAAAGATTTAGATGGGGATGGAATACCTGCAGAGTGGGAATGGAAATGGGGATATGATCCACTCACATGGGATGATCATGCTAACCTGGATCCAGACATGGATAGTCTTTCAAATATACAGGAGTATGAACTTGAAAAATATTTTGCCAACCCATTCATTGAAAACATTTATGTCGAAATAGATTTCATGGAGAATCCAAGATTACTTGGCAAAGATTTTGTTTGGTTTGAGGAAGGCACACAGGCACTTACTGAAAGGTATGCACAAAACAACATAAAAGCATTCTTTGATGACGGATGGCCAAACAGTCCAGCAAATGGGGGTGGACAACTCCTTCCTTATTATGAAAGAGTATCGTTTGATTCTGGGATGATGCTTGAGTATCATAGAAATTATTTCCCTGATGAGCGGAAAGGATCTTTTATATATTGTCTTCTTGGAGACCGCGGAGGGTTTATGTCTCCTGTAGAAGGAAATGTCTATGATACTATTTTCCTTCCAGCTCATGACTTCAACATTTTAAAACCGATACAACATATACTCAGGTTCATTGGATATGGTACAAGACCATCACCGCGGGGAGTGCGTGCAGCGCTTGCAGGCGCATTAATGCATGAACTCGGGCATTATGGTGGACTAGTTGATGAATACTTTGAAGGAATAGATAATGTTGGCTACAATCTTAATGGCGGTGCAATGTTTGATATACTTCAAGGTAGAGAATACAGAGAAACATATGGGCAGTATAGAAGTGTGATGAACTATGCTTATATCTACAGGACTGATGTACTTGATTATTCTCATGGTCAAAACGGACCACCCTATGATTTTGATGACTGGGCAAACTTTTATCTAGGTGGATGGACTCGTACTGCTCTTAAGATATATGAGCCATATACTTTAACCTATGATGAACGATTTTCAGATAGAAAAGAACTTTTAGTTGATAAAGACCTAGATGAAATTCAAAACCCGCCGATAACAGGTTATGTCTATGATCAAAACCTTACAGAAGCATTTGAAAGAAAAGTAGGTGATTGGTCGCCAAATACCCGCTATAATGTAGAATGGGAAGTTCATCGGCTTGTAGAGGGAGAAGAGTACCCACATTACAGAGATATCAAAGTACTTGTCTCACCAAAAGACATCGCAAGTAGATACCATTGGGTCTGGTCATTATATATGGAAGGTGATTTTGATTCTGAGGGCAACATAGTGTTTTCCCATAGCCTCCCATTTGAGACATTAACACTTAATTAGTCGTGATACTGACAATAACTATAATTGAATCAAAAACACAGTCTAGCATAGGGCTAAAAAGGATTGGAATCTATCGGTTAAAATTTCCTTCAAATAGATAATTTTACATTAAAAAACCATGTTAAAGTAAAATTAAACAAAAAATTTAGTTTTTATATCTCTCCAATTGAGATACCATATAAGATTTATCTTGGAGGTGAAAAAGATATCGAAGATGCCTTATATCTTTGGAATATTTTTCAATAGAAACTTGATAAAAAACTCATGAGCAGAGTTATGAATGAATTAAATGTTTCTGGTGAAAAATATGGAATTAAAATTTGATAAAGAATTTTTTTCAAGAACGAATCTTTTTCATTCATTTTTATTCTAATTGGGTAAAAAGTGTTCCAAATAATGTTTGGAGTCGCCAACAAGCAGATTTTATCAACAGTCTTTTTATAAATGCTCAAAATTATAGTCTTTCTTCAGAGTAATATTTAAAAATAGTAGATGTTAGTAGAAAAAATAAGAAAAAAACAGCTTAGTTAAGAAACTCTTTTATATCGTTATAATGATTTAGTAATAGTTGATTAGGAGTTGGGATTAAATGGATGACCCTATTACTTTGGTATTAGATGATTTGCTAAAACTTGAGGATATTCTTGCATGTATGGTAGCTCGTCAGAATATGATTAGCGTGATGCCGTCTGATGGAACAGGTGGTTTTAGCCCTGAGATTCATGATGTATGGGATATAATACATCGGGCAATGGATGATGTATTTACTGTAATTAGAGAATATTCACCAACTGGATTACAAGAGATAGAATTTAGACTTCAAGATTATGAGGTTTTGTTTTATGTATTTCCTGATACAGAAAATGCACTTGTTGCAATAATTCCAGCACTTGCAAATAAGGGTCTAATTGAGGTTGAAATGGAAAATGCAAGACGGGAAATATTAAAAGTTATGGGAGAAAAGCTTTAGGTCGCTGGTTGATAATGGAAGAAACTCCTGAACTAAAAGTCGCT
>CAZKUB010000151.1:0-2018 GCA_964555835.1 uncultured Thermoplasmatales archaeon | reverse complement strand
TATCTGCTTTTATTAAATCTTCAAGCATTCTCCATTTCCTGTTTAACTGATTTCAATTTTTCATACAGGCTCACTTCATCTTCTTCATCCTTATAGTATCCAATCATCAAATCAAGAAAGTGTTTAAAAACATCAATAGTAAATTCCCAAGATGCCATACATGTTTCATCAATATCGTATACTGTATGTAATGCAGTATTATAGTCTAATTCATCACAAAAATCTTCTACAGATACATCTACTTCAACCATCTTTTTCATCCTTCACCTTCCTTGTTTTAACAAAATATCTGCTTTTGATTTACAAGAATTACAAAGTCTTCCTACTGCCCTGTATAAAAAAGGCCAATCTTCTTCTTTTAGATATGCTCCACAGCCTTCACAAAAATATTCGTTTAGATTAATATGATACGGAATTTCATTCATGTTACATAAACTTGACATTTTTCACCTTCCTTCTTGATAATATTGTTTACATAAATCCGACAAAAAGCAATTTTTTGACCTCCCTGCTGCCCATTCGTTTCTGACACATACTTCCAATGGTTCTGGAATTGTATTGTCTTTTACAGCTTTAGTGAAGGATAGCACATTTTTGGTCATTATGTCAAGAAGTTTTTTAGATGGTTGCACTTTATATGTTAAAATTGATTCTGAATATGAAAACTTTTTTGAAATGTAATGTAGATAAGATGTATCTGTATCAATGGTTACAGGGAATTTTTGGTCTTCTGGTACAAAATTATAAAAATAGGCATAGCCGGATAACTGCGCCACATCTTTGCCTGTCGGAAAGCCACCTTTCGGAATATCCCAATAGCTTTTGAAATCAACGAACCTGAATACATTGTCCTTTTTAATTACGCCGTCTATTTTGCCGACTATTCTATAGGGCTCATCCAGCCGAAAATAAAATTCTTCATATTCTGTTGCATCTTTATGTGCCCCGCAATTTAAACAAGGGCCTGTTGGTTTTGTGCCGAAATATTTTGTGCCGTATTTAGTTAGTCTTGTTTTTTTGCAGGCTTTACATTCCCAGAACCCGTAGATTGTAAATGTCTTTGATCTATTCTGCATCCAGTAATGAATTGCAGAACCTAAATCAAATTGCTGTTGTAAGGGGAAATCTACAAATGATTTTTGAGCTGCTTGGGTTTGAAAGCCAAGTGCATATTCGCGGGCGCAGAATACATCAATTTCTGACATTCTGACATGCGTGTATTTTTTGTAACGAAAAGATTTTTTTGTATTTAATAGTTGGCCGGTTAGTAGTTTTGGATCTTCTATTCCATCACATGATACCTTCTTTGTAGATGTACCTATAAATTTCATTTATTTTTCCATTCCATTATTACCTTTACATTTTCACCTATTTGGTATATATCTTTCCAATGTTCTGTATGCATATTTACAAGCCGATTTACTTCTTTTTTAACGATTGGTTCTGCTTCTGCTTTAAAATCTTCCAAAAGTTTATTTGTTATGTCGTTTATTGCCTTTTTTTTAATTGATTGCAAATACAAATCATTAGCCTGGTTTACAATATCTTCCATGCTTACATTTGTTGCCATTTTTGACCTCCTTTTATTTTACCACATCATCCCTTCTTTTGTATTTTCTTAGTTTGCTTTGGAAATATGAAGGTAAAAGAATTATTGACACAAATTCACTGACCTTTTTTATTTTTGTTTTACTTACGTTACGCCAAAGCCCTTTAAGTTCTATATATAGTTCTTTGTCTGGTATGTAAAAGTCCGGGGTGTAATATTTGCCGTCAAGGTAAAAGGAATGGGATTCGTAGGCGAATGGTATTTTGTTCTTTTTCAGGCATCGCGCAAACCACACTTCGTATAGTGATCTATAAAAAGCCTTTGTTACTACATCATATTGCTGGAAATCAAGGCTTACTTTCGGGGGGTTTCTTGGTATTGCCGGGGCTTTGACTTTGACATGATTTATGTAGTTTAGCACACATTTTTCTGAACAAAATAGTTCAAAGCCGTCCAGCAAATTCATTGT
>CAZKUB010000150.1:0-2792 GCA_964555835.1 uncultured Thermoplasmatales archaeon | reverse complement strand
ATATTTTATTTCTAGTTTTCAAAAATAATTGTTTTTTAGGATGGAGAGAAGGAACCTGGGAGGGTGGATGGTAAAGATGAAAGGAAGAAAAATAAAAACTTCTGTCCAGATTCCTCAATGTTATATTTTCTAAATAATAGTATTTAAATGTTTCTTGTAATTTTATCGTTTTGACAAATTCAACAATAAATCGTTAATTTAACACAAAGAAAAAAACGATTTCTCATACTTTACAAAAATACAAGAAAGATAAAGCGGACCCACAGGGATTCGAACCCTGGTTACCGGCTCCGAAGGCCGGTAGGATATCCAGACTACCTCATGGGCCCATTTTTTTGTTTAGGAATTAACTATATGTGATATAAAACTTGTTTAAAGTAAAACCTCATAATAAATATTTAATCAATTACCTTTGATTTAAAGAAAGATATAAATAGCAATTAAAACATAACAAAGCTTAGTTAGGTGAGATGCACGCAAATTGTTTACTTATGATTAAAAGTTAAACTATTTGTCTAATATGTAGGGATGAATAAAGTCTAAAAATAAGTCTTGAAGGGATGTGGATGCAAGATAGGAGAGATATTGCAAATTTCCTTGCTATTAAAATAAGGAGGGCTTTTTCTTGAGTAATGATAAAAAAAATGATAAAGCCCAATCAAAAGAAAATAAAGATATCGATGAGATTAGAAGATTGGTAGACCAACTAATAGCAAAAGAAAATAATAAGATAAAAAAGACAGATGAAAAAGAGACAAACTCAGATCATTCTCTGACAAAAGACAAACATGATTCTTCTTTTATACCTGAAAAAAAGCAAGAGAGCCCAAAAGAAGATAAAAAACCAAGAAAAAAGAAATCTTTGAAAATGTCTTTTTCCAAGCCAAAAAAACGATTGGTCCCTGGCACAGATAAAAATGTAAAACAGGAAAAGACATATGAAGAAATTATAGAAACCATATCTGACACAAAAGACGAGCCAACGGTCCATGAATTTGAAGAAATCGCACAGTCTGAAGAATTTAACAAAAGTGTACAGGGGATGGAACAATTTATATCTAACAAGGAAAAAGATAAAAAAGATTTATCATTAGATGCAGAAAATCTATTTATACCAGATATCCAAAAAGACAGTAAAGAAGTTGATGATGAATTTTTAGATAGATATTCTTCTGAATCGGATGAAAGAGTTGAAAATAAGACCTCTGAAACAAAATCTAAGATTAAAAAACTATTATTTAAGAGTAAAAAAGTCTTAGGCAAAGATAAAGAAGATTCATCAACTGGTGTCAAAGCTATGCGGCATTCTAAAAAACATTTTCGTATTGAACATCATCCATATGTTAACAACGACTCAAATACTATGTTTTCTAAGGAGAAACTTAAAATCAAGCAGCCATTTGAAAAAAAACATTTGAAAAGCAAAAAAAAGCGTTCAGAAAAGTTGATGGGTACTGAAAAACAAAAAGAAGATGATTTTGAAGAATCTAATCTTCTTATTGATTTAAATCATGAAAATATTGAGCATGTGTTTTTCGATGAATACGAAGATGATTGTTTTGGCGGATGGAATCCAAATATTACTGATAAAGAAAGAAAAGGATTTATGTCGCTTTTACCGACAGATACACCTAAGCTTTCACCGGAGTCTATAATTAACAATATAGATACTACCAATTTTCAAAAAGAGATTGTAGGATTAAGCTCGGTAAAACTTAGTGATTTTGGATTCTCTGAAGATGAATGGGAAGAACTTGATTTTTATCCACTTATCGAGCCTTTTGCCTATGTTGAGATTCTTCGTGAGAAAGAATCTCTTGAAAAATGTTATTTTTTGGTAGAAGTTGATCTTAATGAAGACGAAGAAAATACTTTTAGGTTTATTAGAGAAACAATGTATACTACGTCTGTTAATAGTAGAGATTTTGAAGATAAAAGTGATGATAAATATTTCACTACATTCATAAAAAATATTATTAAAGAGTATAATGTTCATGTCAGTGAGGAATCTTTCAATAAGATATTTTATTATCTTAAAAAAACATCATTGGGTCTTTCAAAAATTGATCCATTGATGAACGATCCAAATATAGAAGATATCAGCTGCGACGGGCATAATGTACCAATATTTTTGTATCATCGTAAATTCGGATCTTTAAAAAGCAACGTTTATTTCAAAAGCGAAGATGAGCTTTCAGCATTCATTTATAAACTTGCTCAGAAATGTGGCAAACACATCAGCATAGCAGAACCAATTTTAGATGCTACAATGCCTGATGGCTCACGTATTCAGATGACTCTTTCTGAGGAGATTACTGCTTGTGGCAGTACTTTTACTATACGTAAATTCAGATCAAGTCCATTTAGTCCACCAGATCTTATTGAGTTTAATACAATGAGCTCAGAGATGATTGCTTATATGTGGATTGCTATTGAAAATGGTGTCAACATGTTATTTGCAGGGGGTACTGCATCTGGTAAAACCACTGCTCTTAATGCACTTTCACTTTTTATTCCTCCTGAAGCAAAAATAGTGTCGATAGAGGAAACAAGGGAGATAAATCTACCACATTCCAACTGGATACCCGGTGTCGCCCGTGCAGGTTTTGGGCAAGTAGTTTCAGATAGGACCGTAGGTCAAATAGATATGTATGATCTTATGAAAGCAGCTCTTCGTCAGCGCCCTGAATATATCCTTGTAGGTGAAATTCGTGGTCGTGAAGCATATGTATTATTCCAAGCTATGGCCACAGGTCATGCGACATATAGTACAGTACATGCTGACAGTGCCC
>CAZKUB010000149.1:0-1730 GCA_964555835.1 uncultured Thermoplasmatales archaeon | reverse complement strand
AGTAATTGTCCTAAAAGGAACAGGAAAAGGCTTTTGCGGCGGCGGCGATGTAAAAGAAATGTATCATGCAGATAATAAATCACAATATTTGCGTGATCTCACTAAAGTTATCCATAAATGTGTTATCGTAATGAGAACAACACAAAAACCAATTATTGCCGCCATAAATGGAGCAGCATATGGAGCAGGACTCTCTCTTGCATTAGCTTGTGACATATTGATTGCAGTTAAACAGATAAAATTTAACACTGCCTTTATCGGTATTGGTTTAGCTCCCGGATGTGGAACCCAATTTTTTACCCATCTAGTTGGATATCATAAAGCATGTGAATATATACTAACCTCAAAGACCTTCACTGCTGAAGAAGCACAACAATTAGGTATTATCAACAAAGTAGTAAACATTGAAGATTTTGATGATGCTATACAAAAATTTGTACAAAAATTTCAAAACAGCCCGCCTATTGCAGTCGGTAAAGCCAAAATGCTTATAAATAAAAGCCTGGAAAATGACATGATATCTCATTTAGAACTTGAGAGTATAACTGCTTCAGATTCAGCAGCCTCAGAAGACTTTACTGAAGGCGTTACTGCATTTGTTGAAAAAAGAAAACCCGTCTTTACCGGTAAATAAAAAAATATTATCGGCAATTGTTGATAGCCAGATAGAAACATTTATGTATGTTTTGTATCTACACAACAGCTTATCTGGGAGACATATGCTATGGTCTATCAAACAATCAAGCTTCAAATTAAAGACATGGTTGCAACTATTACCTTAAACAGACCAGAAGTTCATAACGCAATGAATGAACAACTCATGAACGAACTAACATCTTGTTTTAAAGAAATATCAGAAAACAAAGCTATTAACTGTATTATTCTCACGGGAAACGGTTCTTCTTTTTGTGCGGGGGCAGATCTTAACTGGATGAAAAGTATGGTCGCCTATTCAAAAGAAGAAAATATCAAAGATAGCACCCTTCTTCTTGAGTTATACAACCAAATCTATAACTGTCCAAAACCAGTAATAGGAAAAATCAATGGACACGCATTTGGAGGAGGATTGGGACTTATCGCAGTCTGTGATATCACAATTGGTCTCTCAAACAAAAAATATGCTTTTAGCGAAGCAAAATTGGGTATTATCCCCTCTGTAATTTCTTCATTTGTTTCATATCGTATGAAACCTGCAGATATGAGGCGATTATTCATCACTGCACAACGATTTGATACATCAACAGCTCATAACATAGGATTAATAGATGTTATCGCATCAGAGGAAGAATTTGACGATATCATTCAATTATATGTTTCTTTAGTCTTATCTTCTGGACCACAGGCCATTGCAGAAATAAAACAACTTATTACACAGCTAACAAAGATGGACACCAAACAATTCCAACAGTATAGTGTAGAAAAAATTGCACAGTTACGAATTTCAAAAGAAGGTCAAGAAGGAATCTCGGCATTTCTTGAGAAAAGAAAACCAAAATGGAGTATGAAGTAATGTTTTCAAAAGTCTTAATAGCAAATCGTGGAGAAATAGCCATACGAATTATAACAGCCTGCCAAGAACTAGGAATTAAGACTGTTGCAGTGTATTCAAAAGTAGATAAAAACTCTCCTCATGTTCAATTAGCAGATGATGCTGTTAATCTAGGCGATCCTGCTCCATCAGAAAGCTATCTAAACATTGCTAAAATTATTGCTGTCGCTAAAAAAAGAAG
>CAZKUB010000148.1:0-2405 GCA_964555835.1 uncultured Thermoplasmatales archaeon | reverse complement strand
GAGGGCTTGGAAGGCCCTAATCATAACCGCTAGATCACATCCGCAGAAATCAAGGTTAAATATCTTTCCCATTTTAGTATTTTACTAATAAACCAAAACTTTTAAAGATAATCTTTATTCAAGTTTTTAAAACAAAAGGCAAAGCTATGATTAAAAAAGCTATTTTAAGCAGGATTACTCCAAAAAATAAGACTAAAATTATTTGTACTATAGGTCCTGCATCAAATTCTAAAAAAAATATTTCAGATTTGATTTTAAATGGCATGAATATCGCTCGTTTAAATTTTTCACATGGCTTAATTCAGGAACATATTGAAAACATTTCAAAAATAAACGAAATTTCAAAGAAATTAAATATGAATATTCCGATTTTAATTGATTTACCTGGTGCCAAGATAAGAATTGGTAAGTTAAAAGAAGATCTTATTTTACTATCAAAAGACGATGTTGTTACTTTGACTACAAAAAAGGTCATAGGAAACAAAAAAATAATCCCGGTCCGTTATAAACATTTATCTAAAACTGTTTCAAAAGGTAGTATTGTATTTTTATCAGATGGCCTTATTGAGCTTAAAGTCCTTGATTTTGATGAAGAAAACGTTAGATGTAAAGTGATTATTGGCGGATCTTTATTATCATATAAAGGAATTAATTTTAGAGATTCAACAGTTCATTTAAACCCTGTTACTAAAAAAGATCTTGAAATTGTAAATATTGGTATAATACATGGTGTTGATATTTTTTGTATATCTTATCCAAAGGATGAAAAAGATATAAAAAAGATTAAAAACTTTGCAAAAAAACAAGGTAAAAATGTAAAAGTTATTGCAAAAATTGAAAGATCTGAGGCTATTAAAAACTTTGATGAAATACTCAAGTTAGCAGATGGTATAATGGTTGCTCGTGGAGATCTAGGTATAGAAATCCCTATTGAAGAGATACCAACTACTCAGAAGCAACTCATACGTAAAGCAAACATTGCAGGAGTTCCAGTTATTACTGCAACACAAATGATGAAATCAATGACAGAAAACCCACGTCCAACACGTGCAGAGGTAACTGATGTTGCAAACGCGATACTCGATGGTACCGATGCAGTTATGCTTTCTGAGGAGACTGCCATTGGTAAATATCCAATCCAAACCGTTAAAACAATGATAAAAATTGCAGTTATTACAGAAAATAAAAGAAATGATTCAAATCTTTTATGCAATATTCATGATTTTATTGCAAAGACACCTAACGAGCACAATTTGAGGATAGCTGATGTGATTTCTATCAATGTAATTGAGGCTCATAGCATTCTGAACCCTAAATATATTATAACTACAACGTCTACAGGTACAACTGCAAGGATTATTAGTAGATTCAAACCTAAATGCTGGATTTTATCTTTTACTAAAAATAAAGACACTGCTGATTTTTTGAATTTTTCATATGGTGTTTTCCCGATTCATCTTAAACATGACAAAGAAAGTTGGCATGGTGTAGTAATTGATTTTATAAAAGAAAACCGTCTTGTTAAAAAGGGAGATGTAGTCTTTCTAACCCAGCGTAGATTTGTTGAGAGAAAAGAAGGAACTGATTCATTTGGAGTAATTAAAATATAAAAAAAATTGATATTTTAAGTATTTTTTTTCATAAAGAATATTGCAACCATTGTAAAGACTATCAAAGCAATTCCAACACCTGCAAAAATTGCTATGTTTGTTTGAACGCCGTACATATCAGCTGGTTGTAATCTTTTTGTGATTATTCCTAAAAAAGCCCATATTATAACTAGACTATAGCTTATATCTTTTCTATGCAGCAATATAAGCATCGTAATTATTGTTGCAACAGCAATTACCAGAAGGGTCCAAGTTACTTCTCCTAAAAATAGATCTCCTACATTTAGTTTTACTAAAGCTCCTGTTACATTTGCAATTGTTGCAACTGTGATCCATCCAAGGTATACGCTTATTGGAACGTGTACTGCTATTTTTTCTTTTAATAATACTTTTTTTATTCCTATCTCTAGTCTTTGATATATCATAAGCAGGCTGAAAAACAACAGGAGCATAGGTAAAATTGAAAGTACTACTTGTTCATAATGCCATAAAAATATCCAGATTATATTTCCAAGACTTGCAAGAATAAAATAAATGCTTATTTTTTCTATATAATCTGCTTTTTGTTTTTGTATTAAATCATTTATTTGATAGATAATAAAAACAATGAGTAATACATAGATTACCCCCCAGATTGCAAAGGTTATTCCAGAAGGTACAAAAAGATTTGGTAATGCATCTGATAATTCCCCGGTGTATTTGTTATTTATAGGCAGTATATTTGCAAGAGCGTTTACAATTATTGTAAATATTACTGCAAGTGAGTTGCCTATTACTAGAAACAAATTTTTATTT
>CAZKUB010000147.1:0-3122 GCA_964555835.1 uncultured Thermoplasmatales archaeon | reverse complement strand
TTGAAAGTGAGGGAATTTCAAAAGGCTCTGATTTTTACTTTTTGCTTCCTGTAGAATTAAAAGATTAACCTTTGAGTCTAGCTAAAAAAATTATTAAGTGGATAATAAGCGTGTGTTATCCCGAAATTACTTTCTTCTGGAAAATAACTATGAAAGTAATTAAAAAATAATCTTTTTATGGATTTTTTTTAAATATAGCACAGGTTATCGTTTCATTTAAAAAATAAAAGCCCTCCTCCGGCTTATGTATTCCTTCTCCTGCACCATATACTATCAGGAAATCCTTATTTTCAAAATAGTTTTTCATTTTTTCTTGAACTTTAAATACTTTTATTCCTAGAAAATCTCTTCGAGCTATACATGAAGTAAAAAAACCAAAATCTGGTTTTTTGGGTTTTAATATTTCATCAACTGCACAAACCATTTGATCAGGTGTCACCTTTGTTATAAAAATATCGTTTTTTTCTATTTTTGTTAAAAAACCCATGTAATTTCCAAGTATCAAAAGAGGAGGTCTTAGTATTATTTTATCATTTTTGATATATCCTATAGGATATTTTGATGTTATATATGACCATTTAAAATCCTGGAATTCTTCATAAGTCCAACCCATCTTATTTATATATTCATTCAAAGGTGCTTTATTATTTAGTTTTTCAACAACGGTTCTTTTTTTATTTATTTTTGTAATTTTAAATTCGATATTTGTTTTTTCGGCAGCTGTTGCAAAGTCCATATAACAATCTAAATCAGTATCAACTGCTACAAAAACTGCATATTCATCTACTACTTCCTTGTTATAGAACTGATAGTTTTCGTTAAAAGGCGGCATTGAATAAGATGAATAATGTATAATATTAAAATCAGGTAGTTCTTTTATTATGTTTTCAAGTACTTCTTCTTCTTTTCCAAAACCTATTTGAAATACTCTTTGCATCAATAAAATCATAGAAAGCATTATTTTTGCTTTTATTTTAGAGTTAATAATATTTGTGTTTTTAACACCCGGTACCTTTGCACTTTTCGCACCAGCAATAAAGCTAAAGATAAATTTATTTTTATATTCATTTTTAAGATTTGTTTTAATCATTTTTACTGCATGTCTTGCTGCTTTTTTAGGACTTCTTTTAGTATTTTTACCATAAGCAATTGTAACATTCATATTAGGATAACTAATAGCAAAAGCAGTTACTCCCTGAGCGTAGCATCCATCGTTGTTTAAAAAACCAGGGACAGTTCCACCGGCAAGTTGTGTGTCATCTGGTAAAACACTCCATATGCCTTTTAAGAGATCTTTTAAACCACCGTCATATTTGTTATAATGTAAAGTAGAAAATAATAAGACAAGACTAGGTTGACAGTTTAGCTTTTTAAGGATTTTTTCGCCTACTTCTTTTCCTGCTTCATAAGAGTTTTTAAGAGTTGAAGTCCCTATGGCTGTTTTTAAAGATGTATCATCCTGATGATTTGTCATATCCCTTCGCTATAAAAAGGAATCAAGACATCGTTGATATATTTTTTTACCTCTCCCAGGACATTATCTTATCAAAATACTCAGTCCAGAAAACTTTTAAGTTTTCAGACAGCAATTTATCTATTTCTAAAACTTTGTATTTTTTGTTCACAACTTTATCTATGTGTTTACCCAAACTTAGTTTTTCAAATTCTTTTTCTAAGAATTTTTTTGCATCTGTATGTTGTCTTTTTATTTCTACATACCATCTATTATTTTCTTTATATGGTCCTTTTACAACTAAAGAATTATTTTTCCATTTTTTTAAAAACTCTTCTGCATTTTCTTTTTTTGTAATAGGTGGACCTGAATGTATCATTGTTTTGCTTAGAGGCTCTTTTTGAGTTTTTACTATCATATAGATGTTTTTATCATCAACAAAATAAACTGAATCATATACTTTGAAATCATATCGCTCTAAGTTTTCAAAAGTAGTTCTTGCGGTTTTTCTAATCTGAGGATATAAGTTTTCATCAATGATTTCTGGTTTTTCAAATTTTATACCAATATATCTGCAGGCTTGTTTTTGTATGGTTTTTTTTATTTTATCAATGGTCCAGGGTTTTACAGGATTTGGAAAAAAGAACGTATATTTCGGCTCTTTAAGATACTCTCTGCAGGCATTTACAAACAAATCAAATTTTTCTTCTACAAGCGCACTTGCAACGTTTCTGTTTGAATCAACAGGATCGATAAAAACTAGAGGTGTATCAAAACCAGAGAAATCTTTTGTTGTAAGGGATAGCTTTATTTGTTTCTTCCATTGACTTGCCTTTTTAATTGTGTTTTCAAATGTTTTGTAATACAGTATTATTATTTCACAGAGATAACCTGAAAAACCTTGTATCTGTGCTTCTGCTCCATAGCAGTTTATTCCTTTTAGAAACTGTTTGAAAAGTCTTACCTCTTGTTTTTGATTTTCTGTTATGTGCTCTTTTACATATTTTGTATGAAGCGGAGTTCTATCGACTGCTGTAAGTTTTTGCTCAGCGTTTTCAATTTTATAACAAGGTACTATTTCTGTATAAAATTTTTTGTAATAACCACGCAGATAAGGATGTTCTGCGTATGATTCCTCTGTGTTTTTCAGAAAGCTTTTGCCAATTGAAAGTGCATGTTTTGCAATTTCGTCTTTTTTATAGTTTGTTGGAAAACAAATAAAAAAATCAATATCCATGTTGCTTTGCAAATAGGTGTCTTTTGCAATAGATCCTACCAGCTGTACTTCGGCCTGTAGTTTTCTTTTTTTTATTTCTTTTTCCAGTATGATTCTTACTTCTTCTACAATTTCTTTTACTTTTTCACGGTATTCATGTGTCGGTGTAATTTTTTGAAGAACTTTTTTTTCAACTTCGTTCATTTTTCATTTACCCCGGATGTAACGTTTTAATAATAATATTGCCCCTGATGGCAATAATAAGCTATGCAAAAAACACTATTTATTGTTTCCAGGATATATTCAACTTATGTAATTATAGTAGTTACAAATATTGTAAAATACTTTTTTTCATTCTTTTAACATAATTTCTTTTAAGTTTGTATAAATTGGACCTTTTGGTGTAAGCGTGCTTTGTTTAATTGTTATTTTATCTATTTTTATTTTTTGTAA
>CAZKUB010000146.1:0-6002 GCA_964555835.1 uncultured Thermoplasmatales archaeon | reverse complement strand
GTTAAGGATAATATATGCTATATTATCCTTTTTTGTATATTGTATTAAATCCATATTTTTTTCTTCTTTTGATTTTTATTTTCCCTTGAAACTAGGTTTTCTTTTTTCAAGAAAAGCAGTCATTCCTTCTTTTTGATCATGGGTTGAAAAACTAGTCGAAAAATATGAGATTTCAAGTGCACATGCGCTGTTAAGATCAATATGGGCGCCCTTGTTTACAAGTGCTTTTATAAATGCTATTTGAACAGCGGATTTACCTGCGATACCTTTTGCAAGTTTTTCTACTTCTTCCATGAGTTTTTCATCATCTACTATTTTGTTTACAAGTCCTATCTCATATGCTTCCTGTGCATCCATGTTTCGACCGGTGAGAAGTAGTTCTTTTGCTTTCATAAGACCTACTATTCTTGGAAGTCTTTGTGTCCCGCCAAAACCTGGGCTTATCCCAAGGTTTATTTCAGGTTGGCCGATTTTTGCATTTTTTGCAGCGATACAAATATCACAAGCCATCATAAGTTCACAACCCCCGCCAAGTGCATAACCATTTACTGCTGCAATAAACGGCAATCGTGATTCTTCTATTTTCATTGGAAGACTATGGCCAAGTTCAGCAAATTCTTTTGCTTCAAGCGGGCTCATATCTTTCATCTGTTTGATATCTGCACCTGCAATGAATGCTTTGCCCTCTCCGGTGAGAATTGCAGCGTTTATCTTTTTGTCATCTTCAAGTTCTTTAACTGCTTTGAGAAGTTCAGATATGGTTTCTTTATCAAGTGCGTTTAAGACTTGTGGTCTGTTAATTTTTATGGTTCCAACACCGTCTTTTTTTTCTACAATTATGTTTTTATACGCCATATTTTTTTCACCTTATTTTGTATAATCATAAAATCCTTTACCTGTTTTTCTTCCAAGGTATCCTGCTTGTACCATTTTTTTAAGAAGTGGACAAGGCCTGTATTTTGAATCATTGAATCCTTCATATAAAACAGTCATAATATTTAGAACTACATCAAGGCCGATTAGATCTGCAAGTGCCAGTGGTCCCATAGGGTGATTCATACCTAGTTTCATTACTTGATCTATGTTTTCAGCGGTACCTATTCCTTCGTTTAGACAAATTATTGCTTCATTTATCATAGGCATTAAAAGACGATTACTGACAAATCCTGGTCCATCGTTTACCTCAACTGGGGTTTTACCCATTTTTTCTGATAATTCATGAATGAGTTTATTTGTCTGATCATCTGTTCTCAGGCCTCTTATTACTTCTACTAGTTTCATAATAGGCACTGGGTTCATAAAATGCATTCCGATAAATTTCTCAGGTCTGTTTGTCGCAGATGCCAAGTCGGTTATAGGAATAGTACTTGTGTTACTTGCAAGGACACAGTCTTTCTTGCATATGCTGTCAAGTTCTTTGAAAAGCTCTTTTTTTATTTTTACATCTTCAAAAATAGCTTCTATCACAAGGTCTGCATCTTTCATATCAGATAGTTTTGTTGTTCCTTTTATTCTGCTCATTATCTTTTTCTTATCATCTTTAGTAATTTTTTCTTTTGCAATACTTTTATCTAAGAATTTTTCTATTTTTCCTATTCCTTTCCGAACATATTCATCTTTTATATCCCTAAGCATTACGTTATATCCTGCTTGTGCAGAGACAAGTGCGATTCCATGTCCCATTTGCCCTGCGCCAATTACACCTATTTTTTTTACAACCATTTTTTTTTCACCTCTCTACAACCATTTGTACTGCGTTTCCTCCACCAAGACATATAGTTGCAAGTCCACGTTTTTTATTCATACGGCTCATTGCATGCATCAAGGTTATCAGAATTCTTGAGCCGCTGGAGCCTATCGGATGACCAAGAGCTACTGCTCCGCCATGCACGTTGAATTTTTCTTTTGGAATCTTAAAATGTTTTATAACAGCAAGACTTGCGCTGGAGAATGCTTCATTATGCTCCACAAGATCTATATCACTTATTTTAAGTTTCATATCTTTGAGAAGCGCTGTGACTCCGGGTATTGGTGCTTCCATGACTAGCTCAGGTTTTACACCTGTTGTGTTATATCCTTTAATTGTCACAAGAGGTTTTATCCCCATTTCTTCTGCTTTGTCTTTGCTCATGACAACGGTTGCACTTGCACCATCAGTGATTTGTGACGCGTTACCTGCGGTGACTACTCCATCTTTTTTGAAGAATGGTTTAAGCTTTGCAAGGTTTTCTATTTTTGTACCGTAACGTATTCCTTCGTCTTTATCAAATACAACTGGATCGCTTTTTTTCTGAGGGATTTCAATTGGAATTATTTCATTTTTAAAATATCCTTTTTCTGTTGCATGTTCTGCTTTTTGATGGCTACCTGCTGCAAACTCGTCGATTTCTTCACGGGTCAATTTATGTCTTTCAGCGATTATCTCACCAGTCATACCCATATGAAAATCGTTGTATATGTCCCATAGTCCATCGTTTACCATTAAATCTACGATTTTTCCATCAAACATTTTGTATCCATATCTTGCCTTTGGCAGGGTATATGGACAATTGCTCATACTTTCCATTCCACCTGCAACAATTATATCTGCATCATCACATTTTATTGCTTGAGCGGCGCATACAACTGCTTTTAGACTTGAGCCACATACTTTATCCAGATGAAACGCTCCTGCTTCATAAGGTATTCCTGCACCAATTGCTGCTTGTCTTGCAACATTTTGTCCTAAACCTGCAGGAACGACACAACCCATTATCACCTCGTTGACATCCTGTGGTTTAATACCTGCTTTTTTTACTGCTTCTTTTATTACAATGCTGCCGAGTTGTGGTGCTGAAAAATTTTTTAAAGCACCAGAGAACTTACCTTGAGCGGTTCTAACTCCTGAAACTATTACTACATCTTTCATAAATTCCTTGCCTCCCTAAATAAAGAAAAGTAGATTTGGCAATAAAATCTTGATTTAAAACATTTTCCAATTATTAAGTAACATCAACTTTTAAAGAACAAATATCTCCAAGTTTTGCTTCAAGTATGTCTCCTTTTTTAATTTCAGCAACACCTTCAGGAGTCCCGGTCATTATAAGATCACCCGGTTCAAGTGTCATAATATTTGATATAAACTCAATTATCTCTTGTATTGTATAAATCATATATTTTGTATTTGAACTCTGACGAATTTTGTTGTTTACCTTTAAAGAAATATCAAGATCATGAGGATTTTTTACTTCTTTTTTAAGTACAACTCTGCTAATTGGTGCAAATGTATCAAAACCTTTGGCAACCCCCCAAGGCCAGCCATTCTTTTTTGCAGTACTTTGTATGTCCCTTGCGGTGATATCAAGACCTAAGCAGTATCCAAGAACATATTTCATTGCGTTTTCTTTTGAAACATTTTTACATTTTTTACCAATAACAACACAGAGTTCTACTTCGTGATGCAAACATTTTGACATATTTGGAAATTTTATAGAATCACCATCAAAGATAATAGAACTAGGAGGTTTGAGAAAAAGAAGAGGTTGTTCTGTTACAGTTGTATTCATCTCTTCAGCGTGTTTATGATAAGTTCGCGCTAGACAAACAATTTTTCCAATATGTAACTTTTTTTCTAATTTATTATCAAATAGATAGACCGCCATAAGTCTATAAAATGGTAAAATACCATTTAAACTTTACATTTACAATAAGATTCTTTAATAATTTCTTGTTACCCTGCTTGGGGAGTTTATGAAATTCATTCCAAACTCAGATATAAAAAACGAAATGCTCAAAGAAATAGGTCTTAAAAAAATCGATGATTTATTTTCAGATATACCTACAGAGATCAAAATAGACGACTTGGACATACCAATTGGTTTATCTCAGATGGATGCTGAGAAAAAACTAGCATATATCGCGTCAAAGAATAAATCCTGCTCAGAAGTTTTATGTTTCTTAGGTGGAGGTATAAAACCGCATTATGTTCCAGCTGCAGTTAAATCTCTTATCTCCCGTTCTGAGTTTTTAACAGCATACACTCCTTATCAATCAGAGGCAAGTCAAGGTTTTCTGCAGGCAATGTTTGAATATCAAAGTATGATCGCAGAACTCACTGGTATGGATATTGCAAATTGTTCTTTATATGATGGTGTAACAGCAGTATCAGAAGCCGCACTTATGAGCACACGTGTTACACGAAAGAAAAAATTTGTTATACCTAATAGTATCTCTTATGATAAAAAATCTGTTTTAAAGAATTATCTGAAAGGACCAGGTATAAAACTAGTCGAGGTCTCTTATGATGATAAAACCGGTAAAATAAACCTTGAGGATCTAAAAAAAATAGTTGATAAAGAAACCGCGGGTATCTATATAGAAAACCCTAACTTTTTCGGTGTTTTTGAAGATGATATAAAACATATTAAAAAAACCGCAGAAGAAGCAGGTGCTCTTTTGGTTTTAGGTGTTGACCCAGTATCACTAGGCATAATAAAATCCCCGGGGGAGTATGGTGCAGATATAGTTGTTGGAGAAGGCAGAGCTTTTGGAAACCCCTTGGATTTCGGAGGATCAGGTCTTGGAATTTTTGCTTGTAAAAAAGAATACATCCGGCAGATACCTGGAAGAATAATTGGAATGACAAATGATTCCCAGGGCAATCGTGCTTTTTGTATGTCTATGCAGACACGTGAGCAACATATCCGACGTGCCCGTGCTACTAGCAACATCTGTACAAATGAAGGTTTATGTGCACTCTCAGCCTGTATATATATGTCGCTTTTAGGTGGTAGAGGACTACAGATGCTTTCTAAAACTAATTTCAAACAAGGTCAAAAACTAGAAGAAATGATAGTATCCCTTGATGGTTTTGAAAAAAGATTTAACAGCTCTCATTTCAACGAGTTTGTAATAAAATCTTCAAAACCATCTAAAATCATTAACAAAAAACTCCTTGAAAATAATATACAAGGCGGTCTTTTACTTAATAGAGAATATCCTGAACTTAAAAACTGTATGTTATTTGGCGTGACAGAAATTCATACAGAGGATGATATGAAAAAACTTGTTAGCATTTTAGAGGAGGTGTGATTTTTTTTGTTTAAATTTGCACAGTATGATGAGCCTTTACTAAATAAACTAGGTGAATCAAAAAAAGAAAAAATACCAGTTATCGATAAAATTCCAAAGAGCCTATTTAGAACAGAAAATATCAATATTCCTGATATCGATGAAACCCAAGTTGTACGTCATTTCCACAGGCTTTCTCAGATGAACTTTGGAATCGACTCAGGTATCTATCCACTAGGCTCATGTACAATGAAATACAACCCCAAGATCTGTGAGCATATACCTGCTTGGGAGAAATTTGCATGTACTCACCCATATCAAGATATAAGCATGGTCCAGGGTAATCTTCAAGTCATGTATGAGCTTGAGCAGATGCTTTGTAAAATCACAGGTATGGATTTTTTTTCTTTACAACCTGCAGCAGGTGCACATGGAGAATTCTTAGGATTACTTTTAACAAGGGTGTATCATGAAGATAGAAAAGATTTTGAAAGAAACGAGGTGATACTACCTGATACATCCCATGGGACAAACCCTGCTAGTGTTAATATGGCAGGATATAAAACAATTGAGATTCTATCCACTAGTGAGGGAACAGTAGATTTAGAAGCCCTTGAAAAAAGCCTTTCACAAAAAACTGCTTGTTTCATGCTCACAAATCCTAACACCCTTGGTATTTTTGAAGAGGATATCCTTGAAATACAAAAAATGGTTCACAAAGCAGGAGCACTTCTCTATTATGATGGAGCAAATATGAATGCTAATATGGGTAAAACAAGACCTGGTGATATGGGTTTTGATATTGTTCATCTCAACCTTCATAAGACCTTTTCAACACCTCACGGTGGTGGAGGACCGGGCAGCGGTCCCGTCGGGGTTAAAAAGAAACTTGAGAAATTTCTACCAGTTCCAAGAATCGTTAAAACAAAAGATGAAAAATATGTTTTTGATTA
>CAZKUB010000145.1:0-3437 GCA_964555835.1 uncultured Thermoplasmatales archaeon | reverse complement strand
TTGAGTTTGTAGTGTTAAGAAAAGCAAATAAAAATATGATTAAAAAAGCCGTTGAAAACATGTTTGATGTAAAAGTCAAAAAAGTAAATACAAGAATTACAAAAGAAGGAAAGCATGCAATAGTTACATTTATGCCAGAATTTAAAGCAGAAGACATAGGAATGAGGATTGGAATATTCTAGAGGTTATGAGATATGGGTAAACGACTTATTCAACAAAGACGTGGACGTAATAAAACAAAATTCAACGCACCAAGTCATAGATACAAAGGTAAAATCAAATATTCACAGGATAAAGAAATTTCAGAAGGAAGGATCGTAGATATAATCCATGATCCCGGTAGAACAGCACCGGTTGCACTTATAAAAACACAGGATAACAAAAAAGTTTCAGTTATTGCTCATGAAGGAGTAAAAGTTGGAGATAAAATAAAATTTTCAGATAATAACAAGGATGTTGGAATTGGTAATGTTTTAACACTTGATGCAATTCCAGAGGGAGCCCCTGTGTATAACATAGAGCTAAAACCAGGTGATGGCGGAAAACTAGTTCGAGCTGGTGGAAGCTATGCAACAGTTGTAACTCACAATAATGACAAGACAGTGATACAACTACCCTCAGGAAGCTTTAAAACAGTTTCAGGTAACTGCAAAGCAACAATAGGAATTATTGCAGGTGGCGGACGTGATGATAAACCCTTCCTAAAAGCAGGTAAAAAACATTATGCAATGCGAACTCGCGGGAAACAATACCCAATTGTCAGAGGAGTCGCAATGAGTGCTGTTAATCATCCACACGGTGGCGGCGGACATCAACATGTTGGAAAACCATCTACTGTAAAACGTGGTGCATCACCCGGTAGAAAAGTCGGAAGTATAGCTGCAAAAAGAACTGGGAGGAAATAGATAGATGGCTACTAAAAAAGGATTTAAATCATCTGCAAGAAGTAGAAGAAAAGCCAGCAGGAAAAAAATAGAGTTTAAAAAGAAAGAATTCAGATATCGAGGAATGAGTTTGGAAGAGTTGCAAAAATTAACATTAGAGGAATTTATACCACTTCTCCCCTCGCGTATGCGAAGAACTCTTTTACGTGGCCTTACTGTAAAGCAAAACAAACTTCTAGAAGATATTGTAAAAGCACAAGAGGGAGATACAATCAGAACGCATTGTCGTGATATGATAATACTTCCAAGCTTTGTTGATCACACAATTCATGTATATAATGGTAAAGAATTTCAAAGAGTTGATATACAGCCAAATATGATTGGCCATTACCTTGGAGAGTTTGCACTAACTCGCTCGAAAGTAAAACATACGGGGCCTGGCGTAGGTGCTACTAGGTCTTCTAAATTTATGCCTTTGAAGTGATGATATATGAGATATTCAACAGATTTAGACCCAGATAAAACCGCTAAAGCATTCGGATATGAGCTACACTGCTCAAGAAAAGATTCAAGAAATATAGCATATGCTATAAAAGGTATGAAAGTTACAGATGGAAAAAAATATCTTCAAGATATAATCGATGAAAAAGTAGCATTACCTGCTATTTTTCATAAGCAGAAACGTGCTCATCAAAAAGGCATAGGGCCGGGTAGTTTTCCACAGAAAGCTGCAAAATACATGCTTAAGATACTTGAAAACGCAGAGAATAATGCTGAATACAAAGGTTTTGATCCTGAAAACATGAAAATTGCTCATGCATCAGCATACGGCGGCCGTGTAATAAAAGGCATTATGCCACGAGCTCAGGGAAGAGCTACTGACAAAAATACTAGAACAACTAATATTGAAATAATAATTGAAGAGGTAGAGTAATGACTGGTGAACGAACTTTCATAAGGGAAAATACAAATCGAATACTAATCAAAGAGTTCCTTATAAAAAAGATAGAAGGCGCTGGTTTTGGTGGAATGAATATACAAAGAACACCAATGGGTACAAGAATAAACATAATTGTCGAACGTCCTGGTATGGTAATTGGAAAAGGTGGTCGGAAAATCAAAGAACTCACTCAGGATATAAAAGATAACTTTAATGTTGACAATCCGCAAATCGAAATCGAAGAAGCCGGTGCAAAAGCAAATCTTAACGCCCAAATCATGGCTGAAAAACTTGCAGAGGCACTTGAACGAGGATGGCATTTTAGAAGAGCCGGACATTCAACCGTTAGAAGAATAATGGATGCCGGTGCAAAAGGAGTGCAAGTAATAATTGCAGGAAAACTTACAGGTGCACGTCATAGAACTGAGAAATTTACTAAAGGACATGTGAAATACTGTGGTGAAACCGCGAAACAAGTAATGAACAGAGGATTTGCAGTTGCAAAACTTAAAGCAGGTGTATTAGGTGTAAAAGTCAATATTATGAAGCCTGATGCAAAGCTACCTGATGAAATAAAAATCAAACTAGCCACCACCGAAGAAAAATCTGAAAAAGAAATTAAGCCACAGAAAGTAGAAGTCAAGGAAAAAAATACGGATCTGAAAAAAATCAAAAAGATACCTGGCATCGGCCCGTCTGTTGTAAAAAAATTTGAAAAAGCAGGTTTCAAATCATGTGAAGAACTCCTCGAATTAGACGTTGATGACATCGGAGCAATAGAAGGAATTGGTAAAAAAACTGCTGAGGCTATTTTCAAAAATTTAAACAAACTTCTTGAGAAGGAGGATTAAATTAATGACCCTTAAATCTAAAGAAATTAGAGCTTTTTCACCCGACGAAAGACGTGAAAAACTCAATGAATTAAAAAGCGAACTAATGCATGAGCGTGGCGTTGCTGCAATGGGAGGTTCTCCTCCATCACCTGGCAAGATAAGACAGCTTAGGATGAACATTGCAAAAATACTCACAATCATGCGGGAGGAAGGAGAAAAATAAATGAGCGACATATGTGAAGTATGTGGTCTGCCTAAAGAAATCTGCGTCTGTGAAGATATCGCACGTGAACAACAAAAAATCACCATCCAAGTGGATAAACGCCGATATGGAAAAATGATGACTATAATAGATGGAATAAACACCCACGATCTAGACATTGACACTTTGGTGACAAAGCTAAAATCAAAATGTGCATGTGGCGGTACGATAAAAGACGGGAAAATTGAGCTACAAGGAGATCACAGAAACAAAGTCAAAGAAGCCCTTGAAAAGATGGGATTCACCGTTGAAATAGCATAAAGCACCTTCAACATATCTGTTTCCCACGCAGCTTGCTTAACTAACAATGTGAGGGGATAATATGAATGAAAAAAACCTTGCAAAAGATGAACTAATAGGCCTGCAGGTAAAAATACGGGATTGTACAGATCCTAGCTGGAAAGGGCAGAATGGGCTCATAGTCGATGAGACAAAAAATACCTTCCTGATAAAAACAAAAGATGGTAATAAAAAAATTGCCAAAAAAACAGCAATGTTTGAATTTGAATATAATGATA
>CAZKUB010000144.1:0-2474 GCA_964555835.1 uncultured Thermoplasmatales archaeon | reverse complement strand
ATGGTGATTAATGTGGTGGGAGCGGTTAATAATACCGGGGCAGTACTTTGGGCTGAAGGCAAAAATGTTGATTATTATATTGGAATGTGTGGTGGCTTAACCAGAAATGCCGATAGAAAACAAATGTTTGTCATCAAGTCAGAAGGAACTGCTGTTTCTGAAGGGTCCCAGGCAGGGAGACAAACAGTTCAACAAGGAGATATTATCATCATCCCGGAAGAGATAAAAATTACAGGCTGGCGGCAGATTGTAAAAGATATTTCTGCAATTTTTTATAACATAGCCTTACCAGTATCTTACTTCTTGAAGTGAAGCATTATTATGAAAAACAAAGAAGAAATAAATCTGTATGATTATTGGCTGGTGATTAAAAAAAACCTCTGGTTTATTATCATTCTGTTCACAGTAGCTGTTTTAATCACAATGTTGGTGAGTTTTTCAATGCCTAAAATCTACCGTGCAACCGCTTCTGTTTTTTCACCACTGGAAACAGGCAGAATAAGCGGTCTGGAAACGCTGATAAGCGCCACAGGGATAAAAGGAATTCCTTCCCAGGCAAGCGCCTCGGATGTTTTTCTTTCTATACTTAAAAGCAGATCAATGGCTGATAAAGTCATTGATGGATTCAACCTTCAGGAAATCTATCAACGTAAAACAAGAGAAGACACGAGAAAAATCCTTGCTGCAATGACTGAAATAAACATTTCCAGAGAAAAATTAATAACTGTGAGCGTCATGGATAACAACCCTCAAAGAGCTGCCGAAATAGCGAATTTCTATGTTTCCGCTCTTGATAAACTCAACAGAAACCTCAACATTACAGCGGCAGGACAGACAAGAAAATTTATAGAAGAAAGACTTCAGGAAACTACAGCGGCTTTGAGAGAAACTGAAGAAAGGGTGGAAAATTATCAGCTACAACACAGAGTTTCTATCGGCAGAGAGTTGCAGGAATCCGCAAGAATGGCAGGGGATTTACAGGGCAAATTCGTTGCAGCAAAAATACAGATGGAAGCCAAAAAAAATTACACCACTTCACGGAATCCTGAGATTATAAAACTCGAAAACGAAGTAAGAGAACTGGAACAGGCTTTGCTTAAACTACCCCCGATGGAAACAGAAATGGGCAGGCTTATAAGAGAACTGAAGACCCAGGAAACGTTGTATGCTTTACTGATAGGGCAATATGAAAACGCTAAGATTGAAGAGGCAAGGAATACCCCAACTGTACAGGTACTGGATTGGGCAGTTGTATCTGAAAAAAAATATAAACCAAAGATAAGTGTAAATATGGCTATTTCTGGTATAGTGTCGCTATTTTTAGGTGTGTTTGTTTCTTTCTTTAAGGAATATTATAGAAAGGAAATCACTGATGAGAAATGAACTTATCTTTATCTATCTTTTTGCCCTTGCGTTTTCTTTTATTTTCTCTTGTATTTTTACTAATCTGGTAAGTAAAACGGCTTTGAAGAAAGGTTGGATTACAAAACCAAACCATCGTACAATTCATAATGGAAGTATTCCTTTTGGGGGCGGGATATCAATCTATCTTGCTTTCCTTGTTTCCGTGATACTAATTTCATTTTTATTGCGGCAAAATCAAAAAATGGCTGCTTCCCTTCCGATTTTTATTAATCTTCTAATCCCTGCAACTTTCATTTTCATCCTTGGTCTTATAGATGATTTAACAGAATTAAGGTCTCGTTATAAACTATTGGCTGAAATTATTGGGGGGGTGTTGTTATTTGCCTTAGGTATCAAAATACCACTCTCCGATATCATTAATAATCCCTTAGTGGAATATTTTATCAGTCTTTTTTTAACCATCTCCTGGGTTGTTCTCGTGACAAATGCCATAAACCTTATTGACGGGGTTGATGGATTAGCCGGTGGAATAACTGCTATCGCTTCTATATTTCTTTTTTTCTTTACAACGCTCTTTTTAAATATATCTGTAATAAGTATTCTTTATCTTGTTCTTGCCGGCAGTATAATAGGCTTTCTTGTTTATAATTTCCCTCCCGCTAAAATCTTTATGGGTGACAGCGGCAGTTTGTTTATAGGCTTTCTGCTGAGCGCTATAACAATTATTTCCTGTCAAAAAACCATTTCAGCCTGTCCATTCATTATTACCGCAGTACTTCTTGCAATCCCATTGACAGATACAGGATGGGCAATAATAAGACGCTTGAAAAAACATCAAGGCCTTTTCCACGCGGACAAAGAACACATACATCACAGTTTTTTAAAAGCCGGATTTTCGCAAAAAACAACGACATTGATACTCTGTTCTTTCACCCTAATACTGGGAGGAATAGTCCTCCTGTTATATGTATTTTAATAAATAAAATGAAGAAAGATTATATCATTACCTTTATAACAGAATTTATAGTTTTGATAAGTAGTAACATTCATCTCATGTCTGCTTATGGTTTTTTTTAGTTGATTTTAAGCATTGCCAAAAACATCCTGCC
>CAZKUB010000143.1:0-4168 GCA_964555835.1 uncultured Thermoplasmatales archaeon | reverse complement strand
TCTTGCGGCAGGACCATCACTAGAAAAATCGATAAAAAGACATAAGAAAAACATTGGAGAAAACATCACAATAGCCGCAGATGGTGCAACATCTGCGCTGATTGAAAACAACATCATACCTGATATCATAGTTTCTGATTTAGATGGATGTGTCTCTGATCAAATAACTGCAAATGCAAAAGGAAGTATAATTGTAATTCATGCTCATGGTGACAATATAGATTCTTTAAAAAAATATGTTGAAGCATTTCCTGGAAGAATAATTGGTACGACTCAAATTGATCCATCTAGTTTTAAAGAACTTTATAATTTTGGTGGGTTTACCGATGGTGATAGAGCCGTTTTTCTTGCAGAGCATTTTAAAGCAAAAAAAATATCTTTGATGAGTTTTGATTTTAATGGAAAAATAGGAAAATATTCTTTGCCTGATAGAAAAAATATAGATATGAAACTTAGGAAACTTAAATGGTGTGAAAAACTGATTGTTTACCTAAATAAAAAAAATAACAATATCCAATTCCTAAATTCATTATAATTAAGTTACTTGTTCTAATAGATGATTACATTATCTTTCTTTTTTTATAAAGCTTGAAAGTTATGCAACATATTAAAAACTAGGAAATTTAATAAACAAATAGATATTGCAGTCATTTTAATTATGGCATTTATAGATGGATTAATTATTTTTCTCGTTATTCTTTTGTCTTACTTTTTTGTACTTTATATCTTGAAACGAAAGGGCTTATTTGAAAAATTCAACTTATCAATGTTTGGTCCTTTTTTGATGATGCGTACAAAAAAAGGTATTAATTTATTAAAAAAAATTGCTAAAAGGAAAAGGTTCTGGAAAGGCTTTGGTACATGGGGAATCATAATTTGTATTTCTATAATGATACTGTTTACAGTGTTTTTTGTTTATAATTTTTCACTTATTTTTCAGTTGACTCCTGAACAAAAATCATCGCTTCCAGGTCCTGAAATTGCTCTTCCATATCCGGGGATAAATCCAGCGTTACCAATTGAAACTCTTGGTTATTTTATTATAGCATTTGTTGTGGCTGTGGTAGTTCATGAGTTTTCACATGGCATCTTAGCAATTGTTGGTAAAATAAAGGTCAAATCTTTAGGATTATTATTTATGATAGTTCCTGCTGGGGCTTTTTGCGAACCTGATGATGAGGAATTAAAAAAAGCAGAGCCTGTAAAACGAATGAGAGTTTTTGCAGCAGGTCCCTTATCTAATTTTACTGTAGCCATGGTTATAATTATTCTTTTAACTTTTGTTTTTATGCCGGCTGTATCACATGTAGAAGGTGTTGATATCTTTTATTCTTTTGAGAATTCACCTGCAGAAGAAATAGGATTATCTGCGGGTTGTGTTATTACAATCATAAATGATACCCGTATCTATGATTTAGATATGTTTGGAAAAGTTATGGATGAAACCCATCCGAATCAGACAATAAATATTACATATTTCAAAAAAGGAGAGTACATAAAAAAAGAAGTTGAGTTGACATCAATTTATCAATATGA
Source organism: uncultured Thermoplasmatales archaeon (assembly GCA_964555835.1). Taxonomy (GTDB): domain Archaea; phylum Thermoplasmatota; class E2; order DHVEG-1; family DHVEG-1; genus CAZKUB01. The sequence continues at coordinate 2,632 of CAZKUB010000143.1, read as the reverse complement.
TAGTTCAAATGAGTCATATAAAAATATAAGTTTTTTAGGCATAGGATATAATCCTTATACTCCTCTTTTTGACTATGTAAAAAATCCATTTTTAAATGATTTTCCATCTAGTTTTTTGTATTTGTATCTTTTACCGCTATCAAGCTATATTATGGGATATAATCCTATTGCAGACCCTTATACTAATGCATATCAGATTCAAGGCCCATTAAGTAGTATTTCTCCAGATGCTTTTTGGATGATTTTTACAATACTATTTTGGATTTTTTGGTTGAATTTTTTACTGGGATTGTTTAATATTCTACCAATGCTGCCTCTTGATGGAGGATATTTATTTAAGGATGCCTTTTCATTATTTTTGAAAAAAATATTTAGGAATATAAATGACGAAAAAGTAGAAAAAATATCAAAAAATGTTATTCTTGTTTTGTCTTTAAGTATTGTTTTTATGTTAGTATCGCAATTTTTTATAAAATATATCTAAAAAAAGTTTTGAAAAAATATTTTTTAGTTATCAATAATAATTTTGCAAGGCGAAGGTATTTTCATACCTGCCTTTCTTAAAGCATCTTTTGATTGTTGTATAAACTGTTCAGTTGTTTCAATTGTAATTATCTTCTGATTTTCATGTACCTCTGCTGCAGTTCCAACGTTTTTTCCATATGCTGCACGCATTCCTTGACTAACACGATCTGCTCCAGCCCCGGTTGCCTGTTTGTTTTCGCGTAGTACAACATGTGGATATACTCTGATTTGTAACCTATAATTCTGTGATCCAACTTTTTTCTCCATTGCTCGGTTGACAGTAATACGTGCTGCTTCAAGAGCGTTATGTCTTACATGACATCTTTCAGTTGGAAAAAGTGAAATCTGTACTGGAAAAGCATCAGTTTTATTTCCTAATACAAACTGTGTTATACGGGGATTTGGAACTCCGCCCATGTATTCTCTACGAGTTGAAGGTTGTCCTCTGACATACCTGTACATACTACTTGGTTTTCTTGCCATTATTCACACCATAAATATTGTATCAGTAAGAAAAGCGAAATAAACTTGTTATTTATAATGTTTGTTACTGTATAAATAAAGCAATATTTTTCAATTAATAACAGTTTTTGAACATTAAAATGACTAAAGAATTAAAGATCGAAAAGATTAATCATGAAAATTTTAATGCTTTTTTAAAATTAATTGACAAACTAGCAGAATATGAAAATTTAACCCCTCCTGATCAACATGCAAAACATAGACTTAGAGTTGATGGTCTTCATGAAAACTCAAAATATGCAGCATTTCTTGCAAGAATAAATGATGATTATGTTGGATATGCTATTTATTTTATGAATTATTCAAGTTTTTTTGCGTTACCTGTTCTTTATCTTGAGGATATATTTGTATCAAATGAATATCGAAAAAAAGGAATCGGGCAAAAACTATTTGATTTCTGCGTTAAAAAAGCCAAAGAAAAAAACTGTTGTAGGATGGAGTGGCATGTACTTGATTGGAACAAAGTAGGTATTGATTTCTATGAGAAAAATAATGCAAAACACATGTCAAACTGGCGTTATTACAGATTAACAAGTGATCAATTTAATAACTTTATAAAATAAACCTGTCCAAAACATATCTTGCGTTTTAAATTAATTTTTTTTCTTTATAAAAAAATGAAGGAAAGCTAAAAGAAGAAAATTTAATGCACTACTTCTCAACTAATTTAATCGTATTTATTTCGTAAATCCCACTATTTTTAGAAAATATCTTTTCTGCTTTGAGTATTTTTAATTTTTTATAAAATAGGGGGCAGTCAAGAACAAAAGTTTCTGCTTCACCACCTTCAAAGCCCAGATGGATTCTATATTTTTCTTTTATCTCTTTTAACTTGTTTAATTTTTTTTTATCAATCTTTTGACCAAGCCATTCTTTACCCATACCCTCAGCAGATACTCCAATTATAATAACTTCAAATCTGTTTTCCAAAAGTTCATTCCAATATTCTTCAGGATCTTTATGCCATAAAGGATTAGAACATTCTAAACCTAGATTGTCACAAATTTTCTTAACCCTGCTTGCTTGATAAACACTTTCAACAGCACCGGTTACAACGACTTCAATTTTATATTCTTGAACTGATTTTTTGATAGCACATTCAAGATCTTTTAACTCTTTTTCTTTTATCCCTCTAGTTCTTTGGACAATAATTGGGGTTTTCATCGCTTCAGCTTGTTTTTTTACTTTGGTAATCGAAGGGGTATGAAACATGTAACTTTCAGGATTCTCCGAAAAAATAGATATTAAACAAGATATTTTATGACCTGATTTTTTAGCACGATATGCAGCATAAGCTGAATCTTTTCCTCCAGAAAATAAAACTGCACATTTCATTTTTTGAATAAACTCCGTATTCTTAGGGTATTTGAAGTCCTCCTAAAAATACTTTTATCCTTGACTGGGAAATCCCAGACAGATTTTTTTAAAATAGTATAAGAATTATGTTTAACCTGAGCGCAATCCTGCTCTGTTTCCTCGTTTAAACTAAGATAGTAAATAATTCCTCTTGTACTATATTTTTTAACTAAATTTAAATTATCAAGGTAAAACGGAACTCGTTTTCTTACAATTACTGTTTTGTTTC
>CAZKUB010000142.1:0-8228 GCA_964555835.1 uncultured Thermoplasmatales archaeon | reverse complement strand
ATGATTTTTTTAGACTTTTTCTGATGTCTTTTTCATAAGAATTGTTTTTATTTCTTTAGGGTCTGTGCTTTCTATACCAAAATATTCTGGAAATAGTTTTGATGTTGTAAGCATCTCTGTTGTTCCATGTTTTTTTGTGTTTATTAGTTTTAAACCTGTAAGATCATCTACATGATCATATGCTTTTGCACCAATCATTCTGCGCAGGTTACTTTGTTTTAATGGTTGATGAAAAGCAATTAGTGTTAATGTCTTCAAAAGGTTATCATCGATTTCTGGTTTTGTAAACATGATGCTTTTATCAGCATATTGTTTTTTAACCTGCATAGTGTATTTTTCACCTGCTTTTACTATTTCCATGCTGGTTTGATTTTTACGCTCTTCATTGTAATCTTTTATGAGTTCTGCAAGCATGTTTTCAACGGTTTTTTTTGAAAGAGTTGTTGCTTGTTTTATCTCATTTATACTAACAGGGTTGCTTGCTGAGAATAGCACAGATTCAACAAGTCTTTTTTCTTGTACACCCATTTTTTAATCAACCTCTAAATATTTTTTTTATTATTTATTTTTTCTTGATAAATATATGTCCATATGGAAATTTTTTCTGATATACAACAACTTTTTCATCCATTGCAAGAAATAGAATGCTCATTAGGACTTTAATGTATTCTTCACGGTTTTGTTTTTTACATATATCATTAAGTGTCATTGTTTTTTTGTTTGCATCCTTTATTCTGTTCCATGTGCTTTGTATGTCTTCTTCAAGATGGTCTTCATGTGCGGTTCCGTTCATTCTTTTTTGGGCAAGTATTGCAAGTCTATCTCTTTCTTGTGTTCTTTGTTGCTCTATTAATTGGTATTCCTCTGATTCTTTTTTTGCTTGGTTAAATGCATCCAGTAGCTCTATTAATGTTACTTTTCTTTTGGGGTCTCGTCTTACTGGCTCTGTGATAGGTGGCTCTGGCATGTTCATTACAAGGTTTGTATAAGAGTATGCATCATCGTTTGTCAAATACATCTCTGTGGGTATATCGCCCCATCCAAAAGGCTCGTATGTTTCTTCAGAGCTTTCCATGTTGCTTACTAGGTTGTTGCTTTGAAGTCTTAGCACCTTCCAGGCCATGTATATTATTCTGCCTGCGGTGATTAAATCTATTTTTTCTTCTTTGGCACGTTTAAGATACATTGTTGAGAAGTTTACAAGGTCTATATCCCAGGGGTTTAAATGCTGCTGTATTACTAGTTCAAAGGCAATTGCAATTGAGCGGTCGAAATGATTGTTAATTGAGATATGTTCGCCTTCGTCTGTTTTTTGAAGAAGGTTTACGTAGTGGTTTATCCTGCTTGCATCGTCTTTTTCAGCAATAAGTGATTTATGAAATAGTAAGTGATTTATTACATCGTTGTCTATCTTAAGCTGCATTAATTTTTCTTCCTCCTTCTAACTTGAATTCTCCGTCTTCGTTAATGTTAGATGGATCTATATTTCCTATCATTTCGGATATACCTGTATCGCTCATTGTAACACCGTACACATGGTTTGCTTCTTTAAGTGCGATTTTTCGAAGTGAAACCATTATAAACTGTGAGTCTAATGCTTTTTGTTTTACCATACGTGAAACGGTTTCTGCGTTTATACCATCTAAAAACATATCCACTTCATCAAGCACATAGAACGGACTTGGGTCATAACGCTGGATTGCAAATATGAAACCAAGTGATGCAATACTTTTTTCACCACCAGATAAGGCGCTTAGAAGCAGTACTTTTTTACCACGAGGTCTTGCTTTAATAGTAAGACCGCTTTCAAACACGTTCTCAGGGTCTTCAAGTTGCAGTTCTGCTTCGCCCCCCTCTGAAAGATCTGCATAGATATCTTTGAAGTTTTTGTTTATTGCTTCAAAGGTTTGATAAAATTTATCTTTTTTCTTCTCAGTAATTCCATTTACAAGCTTGATTAAGTTTTTTTTCTGATCTTTTAAATGTTTTACATCTTCGTCTAGTTTGGATTTACGATCGGTTTGATGCTCGTATTCCTCTAGAGCACGCATGTTTACTGGCTCCAGCTCACGCATTGACTCTTCCGTTACCTTTACTGAGTCTTTTAAGGATTCAACGTTTGGAAGTTTTTGACCCGGGTCTATTTCAATATTGTATAGTTTTAGTTCTTGCTCAATTTCAGATACTGCTGATTCAAGTGTTGGAAGCCTGTATTTCGCCCGGGATATTAGGTCATAATATGACTCAACACGAGTATTTATTTTATCAAGCTCATTTTCGATAGAAACTGTTTTTTTATAAATCTCATCACGTTTAATGCTTAAATCCTTGATTTTACCAGTCATTTTTTTCTCAACTTGCATTAAAGCTTCAAAATCGTTTTTGATACTTGCGCGTTTTTCTTTTAATTCGTTGATTGATTCTTTAAATTCTTTGATTTCTTTTTCATTTTTCTCTATTCTATTTATAAACTCTGTTTTTTTATCATTCATCAGCTCGATTTTTTTAATACATGCTTCTTTATTAGAATTAAGAGTAAGTATGGATTCATGAAGTTTTGATATTTCTTCTTCAAGGTTACGGGCGTTGACTGCAAGTTCTTTTTTAGTGCCTTTCAAAAGTAGTTTTCCTTTTTCATCCTTTATTTTTTCAAGCTCTGCAATACGTGTTTTGAATTCATTAATGGTCTTTACAACTACTTCTTTTTTAGTTTCTAGTTCTTCTTTTTCAGCTGTTTCTTCTTCAAGGTCTTTGTTTACAACATGGATTTTTGCAGAGAATTCTTTACGACGAACATCTAAATCTTTTATCTGTATATCCTGGTCGCCTTTGGTTCTAATGTTTCCAAGGCTGTTTTCGATTTCCATTATTTCTCGTCTAAGATTGCCTAGTTTTTCAGAGATATCCTCCTGGCTTTTAGATGCTATTTCAAGTTCTTTTGTAACTTCTTCTAGTTTATTGCGGTCAACTTTTGAGAATCCTAAATGTGCTTTTGAAAGGCTTCCTCCAACCATAGCGCCGCTTGCTTCAATTAGGCTTCCTTTTAGATCAACTAGTCTTACTCCGCCCATGAGTCTTCTTGCATCTTCAAGGCTTTCCAGGACGACTGTATCACCGAATACGTACCAGAATGCTCCTCTGTATTCTTCTTTGAATTCTACAAGATCGATTGCAAAACCATGTGATTTTTCGTCTTTTACAGTAATTAAAGCCTTACCACGTGGTTTTCCATGTATCATTTTTGTAATAGGTAAAAATGTTGCACGGCCGAGTTTTTCTTTTTGCAGAAACTTAATTGCTTTTGATGCGACCTCATCATCTTTTACAACAATGGACTGCATCCTTCCACCTGCAGCTACTTCTACTGCGGTTTTGTATTTATCCTCAACGTTTGCAAGTTCTGCAATAGTTCCGTATATTCCATGTAATATTCCTTCGTTTCTTGCTTTTAATATTTCGTTTACCGAATGGTTGTATTTTCCTTGTATGTTTTGTAATGCATCGTGTTCTGCTTGAAGTCTTGACTGCTCCCTTTGTAAACGTCTTATAGCGTTTTCTAAATCATTTAACTGCTCTGAAAGCTCTGATTCTGTTTTTTTCTTTTCGAAAAGATTTTTTTCAAGTTTAGTTGTTTCTTTGTTTTTTTCTTTTCCTTGTTTTTTGAATTCTTCAAACTGCCAGTCTGTATCTTTTAATTCAAACTCGTAAGTGGATTTTGTTTCCTGTAGCTCTGATATCTGCAGTTCGAGTGCTTCTATTTTATCTGTGAATCTGTTGCGTTTTAATTTAAGTTCATGTATCTCTGTGTTTTTTTCGTTGTACTCCTCACGCATTTTAGCAAGCTCATGTGTGAGGTCCATTGATTTATCATCGCTTTGTGCGATGTCTTCTTTAATTTTTGTAATTTCTTTTTCTTTTTCGTTAAAAATGTTTTGTTTTTCGCTTGATTCTTTGTCAAATTCTTCTTTTTCAAGATTTAGCTCTTCAAGTTCTTTTTCAAGTTTCTCAAGATTTTTTTCTAGCTCATTTTTTTCTTTTGTCAAATCAGATATTTCATCGTTTGAATAGTTGATTCTTTCGTCTATTTTGATTTCTTCTCCACGGATTTTGTCTATTTTTTCTTTTATTTCTTTTACTTCATCTCCACCGACATCAGATATTTTTGTTTCTAGTTCTTCAAGTTCTTTTTGAACGTTTGCGTGTTCTTCTTTAAGGCTTCTGCTTTTGTCATCTAGTTTTTCTTTTTCTTTTTCGTAATTTTGAATTTGGTTGCTTACCTCTGCTATTTGTGATTCTACATCTTGTTTTTTCTTAACTGCTATTTTTGCTTTTGTTTCATATAATTTATCTTTTAGCTCTTTGTATCTGTATGCTTCGTCTCTATCGCTTTTAAGCTGACGTATTTGTCCGGAGATCTCATTTAGTATTATGTTTATTCTTTCAAGATTTGAGTCTACTTCTTCTTTTTCTTTCTCTGCTTTTTTAATGTCATTGTCAAAATTTGAAATTCCTGAGATGTCATCTATTATTTTTCTTCTTTCTAAATTCCCCATTTCAGTTAGGCTTGTGACGTCACCTTGTTTTACTATGTTGTACCCATCTCCGCTTATCCTTGCATGTGTAAGTATGTTTTCAAAATCAGAAAAAGTCGCTGCTCTATCATTTATATAAAACTTGCTGTAATAATTGTCCGGGTTGTTTTTTATTGGTGCGCGCTTTATCATGCGTGTAAGAATTACCTCATCTGAGTCTATAGGCATTTTACGTGCTTTGTTATCAAACACAAGTGAAACTTTGCAGTATTTTGAAGGGTTTTTATGTTTTTTACCACCGTTGAATATCAAGTCAGTTAGCCTTCCCGCTCTTATAACCTTTGAGCTTTTAGGCCCTAATACGAAAAGTATTGCATCTGCTATATTGCTTTTACCAGCGCCGTTGGGTCCTGTTATTGCTGTAAATCCTGGGAAAAATGGAACTGTTAGTTTCCTTCCGAAGGATTTAAAATTTTCCATTCTAACTTCTTTAAGATACAAACTTGCATCCCTTCCTACTTTCCATATATAAACATGTTTTCTACTAAACTACCATGTTGATTTCTAATTGGCATCCCTGTAATTTCTTAAACGGAAATCAGTATATAAAATTTATTAGTTATTTATAGTTTAACTTTATATTATTATACTAAGATGAAAATAGATGCTGTTGAAGTAAGAGGTAGTTATTTATCAGCATACAGAATAAAAAAGATGATATGCTTTTTGAAACGCAGCTGGAGGGTTGCAGCAATACAGAACTAAAATAGGTATATTTATCAGAAAATCTAAAGCAGATTTATACTTTTAAATTATAATTCATCTCTTGCCTTAAATCTAAGAGTAGATTTTCAATCAAACCTCGGGTTAATTGTTACTTTATAGTCTTGGGCTCTATCAAAATCATAATAATTACTATAAACAGGACGCTCCCAGGAATAAGTAAAATCTTTTGTTTCCCCTACAGTAGAGAAGTAACCTATATATTTCCAATCATTATATATTATATTTCCTTCGCTATCAAAAAAATCTATATCTACATTAATGCAAAATGTTGTTTCAGGACATATCATTTTTATTGTGCCTCTTACTACATAGTTTGTTCTACCTTTTGATGGAAAATTATGATAAAAACCTGGTCGTTGATCTCTTCTAATCTCGTCTTCCTCCCACCATTCATTTACCCACCTAGTTGTTATATTAAGACGGGTGACTTCTACTAGATCAGGATAAGGATTATCCACTCTATGAGTTTTTGAATCGTCATAAATATTATTATTTGGTGATTCAATACATCCACTCAATGCAACAGTTACAAGCAAGGTAAAGATGCCTATAATAATTTTTTTTTCCATAATGCTTTTCGTGATGAGGTAAATATTATACATTATTTATAGATTGCCCGTGCTACAAAAGATAAGATAACAGTTTAAACCCATTATTGTCCATATAAACCTATAATATATTTACAGAAAAAATACCCGTTAAAGGCATTTTCATCAAAAAATAATTTTAAATCATTTATTTTATTAATAATGTTACAAATGTAAAGATGCCGAGAGTGGGACTTGAACCCACGACATCACGGTCTTCAGCCGTGCACTCTCCCAGCTGAGTTACCTCGGCATAGCTATAAAATACTTTGTTTTTAAAAAGGGGTAATAAGGATGTATTATTCAAGTGTTTTTATTATTTCCTCAGCGCTTCTAGCTAGTTCTTTAAGAGTTTTTTTTAATAAAGCATTTGTTTCAGCGGCATCATCCATAGTAATTGCACCTTGAGGTGACGGCTCGATAAAACCATCTTGCTCAAGGATTCTTAGCGAATACCTGATCATATGTTGAGGGTATCCAGTAATTTCTGATAGTTTAATTATACCTATAGGCTGGTTTTTGCGCAACTCTTCAAGGACAATGATATGACGTTTTAATATATCAAGCTCTGTTTCTAAAACACTTGTGAGTACACATTTTTCATTCGTATCATTTTTCATAAATTTATTCTCCTAAGCTACTTGTTAACATTCGTAATCAGTCTTCCATTATTTAAAAAGCTCTATTAAATTCAAATTGATAGGATTTTAGTTATTTGGAGTACTCTATACTTACAAAAATGAATTATTTGATACAATAATTATTTATATAATGTACTTATTATTTTTTATAGCATATATTAAAGTATTAAATATAATTATGTCAAAAAAGACATTTTCATCATGCTAATCTGACATAATTGCAGCAAAAATTTAAATACTATCACACACAAAGTATAACGTATAAAAGGTGAAGAAATATGAAAAATACTAAGAGAAAAATTATGCTAACAGGGTTTGTAGCGGTCTTAATGATGACACTGCCTTTTACAAGCGCTGTTTATGCAAAAAAAGAATCAGAAAACTTGCAATTAAAGGCAATATCTGTACAAGCTGATAATGTTGAAGGAATTGGAATACTTCAACTAACTAAAGTAATGGTAGAAATGGATTTAATGTCCGTAGTGTTGGATATACTAGAAACACTTGAAAAAACATTTGGTTTGAAAGAAATAGAAAGCGGTGCCGTAGAATTAGATACTCAAGAGATGAATTTAATCATAAATTCAGCATTTCAAAATATGTATCAAAGCTATTCAACTGAAATTGAACCATTAGACATAGGTGATGCGGGTTATTCTATTTTATCAGACGAATCAAAAGAGATAGAAACAAGTTTTGAGGTTATAAAAGGTAGTCTTGGTGAATTAGAATTAGAAGAAAATCCTACATTTGTATTTGGTGGCTCACTGATTGCTTTTATACTTAAGTATATGTTAGAAAACAAAGTAGTTAGAAATTTTGTTAAAAATGGTTTTTGGATGGTTATGGAAACTATCGACGAAACAAACGAGCCAAGACTTGGTTATATAAATCCAATTGCTAATTTCACAGTAAACGAAAAAAGATTAAGAGAGAATTTAGAAGAGTCCTTTTGGCCTAATCTTACAAAGGCAGAGGTTATCGATAAAACTATTGAGATGCTAATAAATATTGGTGTTTTAGATGAAGAAAAATGGGGTGATTTCCAAGTTTATGACTTCATATATAGCGACGAACTTAATTTATTTTTAATGGATAAAGTTGAAAACTTGAGTTTTAAAATACAGGGATTAGGCATTAGACAAAAAATATATGATGATTATATTAAACCTATCCTTTTGGATCAAGTTGAAAGCGGTGTTCTTCAAGACATGATATGGGATCACCTTGATCAAAAAGTATACTGGGGCAAAGGCATACTAGATAAATTTGAAGATAACTTCCAATTCTTTTTAGGAGCGTTAAATGTAGAAAGAGGTAAGGATAGAAGAAAAGGTTTACTGGTGAATGGGACACGTCTCATTGGTACTATCTGCAGAGTCGGTGTTTCTGCTTTTGCTTATTTAGCATACATGAATGATTCAGAGATAAAAGAATATTTTAGTCATACAAAGTATTCGCTAGAGACATATTATTATCATTGGGAAGACTTTTATTGTTGGTTATCTGCTAGTCCTTGGGAACAGAACATTACTATTAAAGGAACTGTTTTAGGTGTCGACGAGTCTAGACTTCAAGGGATCCTGATTTATACGCAGAGTAAAGATAACAGCGTTTTAACTGATGAATCTGGTGATTTTGAAGGTTTAATCTTTGATACGTTGAATAGCGAGTACAGTCCT
>CAZKUB010000141.1:0-10166 GCA_964555835.1 uncultured Thermoplasmatales archaeon | reverse complement strand
TTATACAAAAAGTATAATGGTAGACTTGTTGTTTTTGGCAAGGTTAGATATGGGGGTGTTTTCTAAATGAAGTTAAAAGTTTTTGCAGGTCCTGATGTTGAGTATATTGAAAAACAATTTAATGAGTGGACACAGAAATTAAATCCCGTTATTGAAAAAATAAACAATGTGATAAACACACCAGATAGTAATCGAGAGCGTAGTTGTCATTTTATTTATGTATATTATGACAAGGATAATAAATTTAAATGAGTGGGGTTGATTTGAAGTGGTTGGTGATCAAGAAGTTTTGGAAAAAATAAACCTACAAGCAGACTATGTTGCTAAAAAAGGCACAGAGTCCGTTGCACCAAGAGATGGTGTTTGTTGGAGTTGTAAAAAACAAATTTATAACTTAATTTCTAAAGAAAAGGCAAGTTCCGAGTTAGTAACTGGTTGTCCTTACTGTAAAAGGGACTTTTGTGATTAGGTGTGCAATATGGTAGAATTTGAAAAAGATACAGAAACATTTAATATGTGGCTTTTGATTATTTGGTATTTAAATTTAGGAATGGCTTTAATTTTCCTTCCTGCATATTTAAGTTTAAATAATATGCTTAATATTTTTACGATAATAATCTGTGTTATTTATGCCATTGTGAGTTTTTTTACATTGATGAATGTTAGACTTAATATTATTATGTAGAGGTTGATTAAATATGGATGAAAAAGAAGTTAAAAAAAGAGTAGAATCACATTTTTCAAATGCAATAGAGCGAGTAATTATTGAAGGGTGGTTGTTTTGTTTGTTTGGTGTGGTTATTATTTTTTCAGTATCGTGCCTTATTTATGCCTTTTCAATAACATGTGGGTTTAATAATGCTATTATATTATATATTCTTAAAATAAGTTGTGCAATAATAGGGATACATTCATTATTGTTTTTAATTTTAAGTCTTGGGGGCGGTTTTCGTGACTAAAATACAAATAGATTTATCGCACAGAGAGGATAAGTTAGTTAGCATTTACAAAATAGTTAAAGACTTACCAACAAAAAAACATGCGATTAAACACATAATAAGAACTTTTGACAAACTAAATTTTGATCTAACAGGAACACCAGAAATGTATATGACCAATCCAGTTACAAATAAGAAGCATAAAGTAGTTCAAAGCACAAGTAAATCACAAAAAAAAGAAAAAATAAAAGGGTTTTGGGATGAAAAGTAAAAGTAATAACATAATTTTGATTATGGGTGTTTGTTTGATGTTGTTTTGGTTAACTTTATTTTTTATCAATCATTACTACATTTCAAACAACTGCCCACATTCATTACATTGTGATTATTATAGAGACGAGTTAAATATAAATTTAGGGTTACAAGGATATCATTCAAACTATCAAGACCTTATAGTAACTAGTTCAATATTAATTTTAATCCCATTTATAATTTATTTAAAAAATCATAGGAAAAACCAAAAAGGTATTAAATATGATATATGAAGTTTATAAAAAAATGTTGGTTTTGAGAACAACTAATAAAAAAGAAGTAAATAAATTAATTAATAAATTTAAAGATAAAGAAATACAATATGAATTACATGAATTATTGTGTTTTTTGAAGGACGATGATTAATATGACTGATTTAGAAAAAAACAAGAAGCGAAGAGATATACTTAACGAGATATTTAACATGAAGTCCGAGAACGGGTTATGTTATGTATGTGAGTGGTGTCTTAAAAGTGCATTGAAAGATGCAAAAGAACCATTTTACACCCTACAAGTATATGAAGATAAACATGTTATTTGTGGGGATTGTTATATAAGATTGAATAAAATAAAAAGGAGTGATGAGAAATGAATAGAGAAAAACAAAATAAAGATATAGAAGAATTTGAAATCTTTGTAAATTCATTTGTGTACAACATGAAAGGGTGTATGAATGCACTTACATGTGCATTGAAAGAAGCACAAGATAAACAACTGAAAAAAAACACACGAGAAGATAATAGTGATGAGTGTTGGTATGATTTAGATACTCATATTTGGGCATATATAAATCCATTTAATAAAAAACAAAGAATGTGGGTAGATGAGATTGGTTTTAATGTAGAAACAATTGATGATACATGGACCTCAAATAAAGAGGATGGAATAAAGTCAGTATGGCAAAAGGTTGAACGAATTGATGAATTGACGGACGGAGATTTTGTAAGGGTTTGGAATGATGAACTAGACAAAAAACATATAAGTAACAAAGGAATAATAACAAATATTATATTTAAGAATAGATTTGAATATCATTATTATAATAACACACCTGACTATTATAATAATAAAAGTCGTATATTAAGTATAGAAATAGACTTTAATGACAATTGGAAAAATGTAGAAAAAGCTGTATTAGAGGGGTGTCAAGAATGAATAAAATAATAACAGACAATGTTGTTGATATGATTAAACATAAACACGAGTATATTACTAAATTACACGGAACTCACAAGAAATATTACAATCAATATATTAAAATGATTCATAGAGATTTAGATTCAATTCCATCCTTAAAACACACATCAAAAATAGAAAAAGAAGAAATGATTAAAAATTTAAATGATGAATTATTAATTGTGGAGTGTGTATTTAGATGGCTACAAGATAAAAATATAGAATTAATTAAAAAAAACAGGAGTGATAAGAAATGAAAGTTTACAGATCAGTTTCTGTTGGGTTACCAATAGAGGACTACGAGAAGTTTAAAAAACTGTGCAAGGAGCGAAAAACATCTATGTACAAGTTTTTGAAGGATAAAATTGAAGAGGTTTTGAAATGAGAGAGAAACTAGTTAATTTGGCAGAGTATAGAAATGCACCTATCAAACAAGTTATGGACACCTTCAAGCACTTGTATGAAGGAAGACCTGAAGAGTGTGTTGGGTTTGAGTATAAAAATCGTGTATCCATAAGGGACTAAGGGTTTAGTTTCCTTTAGTATTCACACAATACCCACTCACACAGGCACAGTCATATTTAGTATATGCTGCAGTTGGGTCAAAAATCATTGTACAAGCTTCAACTGGTTTGTATATGTTGTTATGTTCTTTGTTTACACAGTGTTGTGTGTGGCACTCTGCTGCAAACGGCATGCAATCTGCACCCACAGTACATGCCATCATGTTTGTGTCAACCGCCATTGTTGTTGGGTCAAACTCTGGTTGGTTTGGTGTTTTTGGAAACATAATCACTGCAATTGTCAGCATGACTGCGATTGTTATTAATAATATTGTTCCTGCTTTTGGTGTTATCTTCATACTATCATTTTTTTATTTATAAAAATACTTTTCAAATCTTTTTATCATTGTGTGGTATGGGGGCATTCCTATTGGGTCCCATTTTGAAACTCTTGATATGTCTTTCCATCTATATTTCTTTTCATCCTTTCTCGGTTTACCATATCCTTTAAGGTCTTCTACTTTGACATATACTCTTTCTCCGTCTGTTGCATATAGTTGTCCTTTTATTTTTATTTTCTTTATCATGTCTTTATCGGTTCTGTCAAATTGTGACCTTTGTGTCAACTTATCTACTACTCTTGCCATATTCAATTCTTCCTATTTTATATCATTTAAAGGCATATTTGCCTCTTATTACTTTCACTTCATATCCTTTTGTTTTAAGTTTTTGTTCTATTACATTTGCTAAATTATATTCTTTTAAATCTTGTAATAAATCATAAACTTGACTATATTTTTTAATTTGTGTTTTATCAATCATGTGTACCTTCTCCTATTTTTTTTTCACGGTTCTGTATGTCCGTATATCTTTTCTTTTTCTTCTCATGTATGGTTCTACTGTTGTTCCGTCTTGTTTTGTGTACCCAGACACAGTTCTTTTTTTACTATCTTTTCTTTTTGCTCTCATGTATGTTGCCATGTCGGTCCTCCTTTTAATATTGGGTTACTAATATTTCTTGTTTAAACCCATTTTCTAATATTTCTTTTTTATCTCTCCAAATTACTTGTGCAACTCCATAGGGGTGTTTAATGTTTGTTGTAATATATCCATCTTTATCTTTTTTTGTATGTGTGATGGTGTATCCTTTTTTTAATAGGTTTTTAAAAACCCCTCTGATGTCTTTCGCCCTTCTTACCTTGTCTTTTATTTCAAGACCAGGATCTCTTTGATATTTATAAGCATATCTGCTTATTAGTTCGTATGTCATTTTAGGTCCTCCTTTTAATATTTAAAAATATATATTGAAATGTGTTGTCCATCTTTTAATGTTAATGTAGACAATATTGATTTAACATCTTTTTTTAATTCCCCATGTAATGAATGTGAAAGTTCGTCTAATAGTTCTTTTTCACTACCACCAATTATATTTGGGTATTCAAATAATGTGTCATAACTTATATTACCCTCTAATCTTACAATTGGTTGATATTTTCCAGGCACACTTGGCAGTGGTTTTTTTTTAACTGTTTTTTCTACACTTGCATATTTAATTGCAGAGCCATGTAAAACAAATCTTGCAAAATATGGATAGTACATTTTATCTAACAATATTTTTGATGGTGTTTTATAATTTCTATAACTTTGAGTAATACTCATTGAGTTGCCATTTTTTAGTTTTTCATACATTTTTAATCCTCCTTTTTTTATAAATGTGTGTTCAGTCCTGTGACTTGTGTAAACACTTCTTGCAGTTGGTCAAAGTAAAGTCCTTTTACTTTTTTAACTTCTTTATATTCAAACTTTCTTATCTTTCCAAATGTCACATCATAAACATCCATCTCTGTTAGTTTTATCTTCACATGGTTTATTCCTTGTTTTGTAAAACTACCACCTGGTATTCTAAATGACATTTCATTCTTTCCTGCTACGAATTGTTTTGCCCCAGTCATTGCGATAAACTTATTGCCACCTAACTGTTGCAGTATTTCTTTTGCAATTCTTACATCTTTTATGTTCATTTTTTAGTCCTCCTTTTAATAACTACATTTTTCATCTAGCTTATTCCAGTTAGGTTCTTTTCCGTTAAGATTTATTGTTTCACAAACTTTCCATGTTGCTTTAGGGTCTCCTGTTCCAAAAGCACCAATCATCTTACCGTACCTTGCAGTGTATGACGATAGTATGTGCATTTTATTATTTTCAAAAACATATACATATTCTATACCAGAACCACTAGCATTTTGTTCGTTAACAATCCATGCTTCTTTTCGTGGATA
Source organism: uncultured Thermoplasmatales archaeon (assembly GCA_964555835.1). Taxonomy (GTDB): domain Archaea; phylum Thermoplasmatota; class E2; order DHVEG-1; family DHVEG-1; genus CAZKUB01. Next base: position 4,958 of record CAZKUB010000141.1, on the reverse strand, counting down.
AGCACCTTTTGGATTAATTCCTGTTCGTCTTGCAAGTTTTCCAGTTTCTGCAAACTCATTAATCGTACTCCACCCGCCTGGATGGCCATCTATTAAAAATTTCAACATTTTATTTATGTCTCTATTAAACCATTTGTGGTAGCACTTCCATAACATTTCTCCTAACCCTGATGGGTAAGAATCCCAGTGATGATATACTCCTTTAAATCCTGTTTTTGTTTTTCGTGCAATTGCACCTCTTGTTCCCATAATATATTCCTCCTATTTTTTATATTTTATAAGATATTGGTAATCCTAATGTTCTCATAATGTCATTTATTGATTTTTTATTAAGATTTTGGTCGTGATATGCCCTGTGTATATAATCCCAATGTTCTTTAACAAGTGCTTCCGCATGTTTTCGATTACTTCCTGTTTTTATAAGATAATCAACAATTTCTTTTTTAGAATAATTGTGTGCTTTATGCACTTCTCTTTTAATCAAACTACCTTTATATCCAACCCCACTTAGCATTGTTTTTAATTGGTCATCGACTATTCTTTTTCTATATGATGTTAAAGTATTATATTTTTCTTTAAACATGTCTTCACTAAGTTCATTTTTTAAATCTTTAACAGAATATAGTTGTGAGCCTATTCTATACTCTTTCACATCTCTTTTCTCCAACTCTTTACTTATCATTCCTTTTTGCATATTTTTCAACTCCTTTTTCAGTATTTATTTAAAACACAGTTTGGATTGGTGCAATTTCCTGATAATGCACCAACTGTCTTTCCACAAGAAATACAAACTTTTCGTTTTATACCACTTGGATATCTTGTTATTTTATATGTTTTTAATTCTGTGGTTTTCTTATCCAACTCTTTACTTATCATTCCTTTTTGCATATTTTTCAACTCCTGTTACTATTTACTATATCTCATAACCAATACATTTATATCTTTCATTGACATTGTTTTTGCTTTATCAATAAGTTCATTCATTACCCTTATTGGTAAATATCTCTCAACTGCTGATGAATCAATATTACTAAAATCCCCTTTTTTAGCAGCCATTATATATTCTAAAATTATTTTTTCAGAATAATTTATTTCCTCTCTTACACTTGACATTTTGTCTTCCCTTATACTTCTCATAATACTCCTCCTATTTCATTATTTTTTTATATACTTCTATCAAGTCCATTATGACTTGTCTTTCTTGCCCTTTGATTAAAGGGTCGTTCAGTTTTCGTTTAAGCACGCCGATTCTTGACCCAATGAACTGCTTCGCACCACAATGGTCTTCAGGCAGTGCACTCAATTCTTTAAGGTATCGTGCTTTATACTCAAACTTCTTGTCGCGAAACACCATTTAAATCACTAAACCATCCATTATTGTGCAACCTATGGTAATCAAACCCCTGTTTTGAATAAATGATATACCCCCGTTCCAATCATAACACCAATTACAACGGCGATGATGGTCGTAAGCACTTGTAGAACAAGACCACCATAGATTGCGTTAAAGATTACAATCATCATGCCTGTGCTGACTATAATAAACTGTCCGGGAATTCGTAGTAAAACCATCCCAACAGCGATTGTAAATATAAATAATAAAACAAAAACAATGTATGACCCAAAAGCACCCACCACGAAGTCATTAAATATTTCGTTAAGTATAAGTATAGGTAAACTCATTATAATCGCCCCCTCAGTGCATTAATTGCATACATGATTAGATAAAACACACAAAACACCTGCAGCACGCCAACAACACCCAACACACCATACAATAATATAGGTGGGAATCTTAATAAAAATAAGACATATGCCCAACCGAATAACAATCCTTCGCCAAGCTGTGCAATTGTCTTCATACCAGAGTAGCCAGTCGTGGACTCAGGGATAAAGTCCGGCTCGAACGGCGATGACACGATTGTGTCTGGGTCGCCAACATCCACATAAAGAATATCTATGTTGGTTGGAACTGTGCCCAAGTCGGATGGGTCAACATCAATCACAGACCCTTCAGTAAGCCGAATCTCTGCCATCTCTGCTAAACCTAGCCCAACTATCATTGTGTTTATACAAAATATGATTATTAAAAAATAAATGACACGGCTTATCATCGTGACACCTCCCTAAATCCTAAATATACTGTCATAATGGCAGCACCCACAAAGATGACCCAAGAGACATCTGCACCAAGCACCACCGTGCCAGTCGCAAAGAACCCAAACAACATAAAGAACCCAATCAGGAACATACCAATCACACTTATAATCGTTGGGTGTGTAGGAAGCCCTGTTAAAGTCATTACTGCTATGAATAATATGGTCATTACGATTGCAAAGATTGCAGAAAGTGGTTGACCCATCTCTCCTGGCAGCTCTGCGAAAGCATCAACAAAACCACTCGTCGCAGTTCGTGTAGTGAAGGTTACTCTTAGTGTGTATCTTTTAAGCAAGGTTGTACCATCGTAAATCTCTACCACATAATCAATATAATTTACAGACCTATCAAGACTAAAGGTGTCCACATTAAAGGTAAGTGGCTGGTTCAGTGCTGGGTCTGGAATTGCAACGGTCTCTAACTGACGAAGCACATTGTCCTGCATCACGGATACCACAACGGAGTCATAACCATCAGTCTTGTTTGACTTGATGATTGCATCGATGCGTGGGTTCGTCTCGTACTGAACAACCTGTGTTGGTGTGTTGTGCCAATCAAGGATAAGTGCAAGTGGCAGTCCTGAAGTTGGTGCTGCAGAAATGTCAATGCTGATCCAAAAGATGTCAGAAGACTCTCGTGGCACAACATTGTAGTTGCCACGAAGCACACCATCATAATAAACACTTATATAATATCTATCAAGAGATATTGCAGTCCAAGAGATTGTGCCTGTGCTGTCTGCTTGGTCGGACATTACAAGCTGTGGCTCTTCGTCGCCAGGCATTACCTTTCTAATCTCAACAAGTGCATCAGGGACTGACCTGTTCAGTTGGTCTACAATCTTTATTGTTGGCACAATTGCATCAAGCTTATTAATCAAGAACGGCTGTAGCATATAGAATGTCTCGTAAGTTGACCCCATTTCCATAAACACAGAGTAGTTTCTTGGTAGGTACTCGGTGTCTGCGAAAACTGCATTATAATCAACAACTCTTACATCATAGTAGTCAGTAACTCCGGCATATATGCTAAATGTGATGTTTGCATCCGTGACATTTGTGTACTCTTGGTTCAATAACCCACCAACAGTAACATCATAAGGATCAATATCTACCAGCGTGACTTCATCAAGTGGTTTAAAAATGGTAACAACCACATTCTCGTAAAGTGACTCTGCAGAGCCATCTGCATTATATAGAACAGCATAGTAATACTCGTCTGGTTCTATATCTATTGTTGCACGACCTTGTGCGTTCGTTTGGACAATACCAACAACATTTGCATCAGAGTCAGCCTGCACAAAGCCCAAGTACCTATTAGTCCAAAGCGTGTCGTCGATGTTTCTTACTAAAAACTCATGTTCTCTTGTATCGTCGCTCGGCAAGAATATGAAGTTCATGTCGTGGCTCACAACCGGATTCCAATAATAATCTAAAATACCACGATTGTAGTTTGCATTGTCTGGGTCAATTTCCAACCTTACATTTCGGTTTGCCCAGTTCAAGTCATATATGTTGCCAATGAATTGTGAGTTCTCGTCTGTGAAGTATGTTTCATCATTTGTCACATCGTAGATCTCTAAACCCTCCCCAGCAAGACCATCATCTTTTTTGTAAAAGGTAATTGTAACAATCGGTGTGAATATATCATAAGTGGCTTCAGAGTAGATTGTGTTTGTGTCAATTAATGTATCTGTATCATCATACACATAGTATGTGAAATATATAACCCAGTCTGCACCCACATAGTCGTCAGTAATGAAGTGTGTTAAAGTGTACTCGGTAACTGCTGGGTCGTAGCCTGCAAGAGTCGCGTTCGTGTCATACTCGTGAGAAGTGGTTGGTGTTTCTACATCATCCACAATACCCCAACTATATTCCACATAATGACCAGCTGGGTATCCGTCAGACTCAAAAGTTAACGAGTGGTTCATATCCTCGTTAGTTGGAATCGTCGGGTTTGTATCAGCTTCAATCGCAACATAAACCGCAGGTTCGATGTTCCGTGTGGTTGGTGTCCATGCATTTATGTCTGTTATAAAAATTGAACTTTCATATATGTTTACAAGCACACCTATAAACTTGTTGCCAACATCGTCAAACACCGGTGTGTAATTAACATCAGTCACACTACCATATGTAAATGGTTCGTCAGTATATATTGCCACTTCTGACCCATCAAACTCGTTTGTATCGTTCATATAAAAATTATATTCGTAAGAATAATCGCCCGTGTGCTCTAAGTTTTCAAAGATGAATTGCCAATCATACTCAGTATATGGTATTAGTTTATCTAAATAAATATCTCTGCCACCAACAACAATTCCTACAATATTATATGGTACTGCAGTTGGGACTCCATTAAAAGAACCTCCAACAAAGTCAACATACGTTTGGGAGTATGGGAAACTATAAGTTGTGATGTTTCTACGATAGGTGTAACTTTCCCCACCTCTGTGTGCCTCGATACGATAGTTTGTACCAGCCTCTAAAAACACAGGGTGCTCAAAAGTGGCAGTATTTCCGACAAAGGTTGCCGTTGCGATTTCAACATTTCCTTCGTCAGTTTTAAGCACGGCAATTGTTGGGTTTGACCCAGAGTGCTTATTAACAGAGTACAAGAAGGTATCTTCGTTTGGGGTTATTCCCAAACCATATGCAGAAGTGGTTGTGCCAGAGTCAGCAAGTGTGCTTTCTGCTACTTGGTTGTGGTTTGTTGCTGGGTAGTCTGGGTGGATTGCAGTCAAGGACACATTTGCATCAGCAGGGTCGTCAGTTGTAAATGTATCGACTAATGAGTAA
>CAZKUB010000140.1:0-2209 GCA_964555835.1 uncultured Thermoplasmatales archaeon | reverse complement strand
TATACATTTCACTTGCTTTGTAGACTGTTGGACTTATTCCTAGTTCTTTTAAAGAATTCAAAAAAGAGACTAGATAATGATCTGCATAATTTTTATGTTCTCCACAGGTGCAAGGTATTTCAGATAATGGCATTCCTACATATTTTTCATAACTTTTTGGTAGAAACGGATATACTTTTCTAAGATTGTCAAAATCATCTGCGATATAAATCAGCTCTGCGTTTCCGCCTTTATCTGTTACTGATCTAAACACAGCATCTGTTGTTAGAACCTCCCGCATATTTCCTATATGAATAGGTCCTGATGGAGTGATTCCTGTTGCTAGAATATGTTTTTTATCTTCTTTTATTAATTCTTCTGCTAAAACATCAGCCCAATGCATCTTGTTTCTCCCTATAAATTTAAAATAAAAAAGAGAGTTTTTTAGATAACTCTTGTTCTAATTAATGTTCGAAGTGGTACATCTCCAATTTTATTCATCCCGGTTTTGTTTACAACAGCTAAACACATCACAGCTTTTGCTTTTTCGGCTTTTGTAGCTTTAATTGCACTTTTAAAAGTATTTCCCGTTCCTATTACATCATCTACAAAAACGACTTTTTTTTCTTTAACACTTGCATAGTTAGATGAAAAAGCACCAGATTTTTCATAATGTGGTCTGAAAACAGACAGTTCAAGACCTAGTTTATCTGCAATGAAAGTAGCATAAGGAATTCCGTTTATTGCAATGCCTACTATAGTATCTACTTCTTCGCATTCTTCCATTATTATGTCGCAAAGGACATCGGAGATAAAACTTATTCTATTTGGATAAACACCTATTGAGCGCCATCCAATTTTTATATCTCCTGCTGGTTTTTTTTCTTTACCTTTACTTAGAAGCCATGCAGCAGTTTCTTTGGATACGTTGAGTTCATCTGCGATTTCGTGTTCAGTTAACCCGCTCTCTTTATATTTTAAAGCTTTTTTAATGAGCGCTTCTATTTCTTTCATAACTTTTACACCCTTAGATGAGGGTATAATAAATGTGTATATAGGTTTTTGCCATGACAACAGTAAAACTAAAATATTAAAATGCTATGTAGCTTTTTAAGGTATTATTATGGCTAAACAAAAAAAAGGTGAAGGTTTTCATTCCGCAGCAGGGCTTATTCGTTATTTTGATGCAGAAGAAAAAACCTCTCTTAAGATGCCGCCATGGTTTGTAGCAGCGATGTGTATAGGAACCGTTGTAATTGTTGTAGCTGTTCATATCATATGGCCAATTTAAAAAAATCATTTTTTTAGTTTTTTAATTGTCTCTTTTTTTGCGATATCCAAAGCATCATTTATTTTATCTTTATTTGGTCCACCACATTGTGTCATACGTGGCCTTCCACCACCACTGCCACCAAGGATTTTACCTATTTTAAGTGAAATTTCTCTCAAATCAATCTTTATATCTTCAGATGCCATTGATACAAGTTTTTCCCCATCAAAAACATGTGCAACAACGTTTTGCCCTTTTACAAGTTTTCCAGCCAGTGCTGTTGCATCTGAATCTGTGCAGATAGTAATAATTTTTATTCCATCTATTTCTTCAGAGGACTCTAACAATTCTTCTATTTCATCTGATGAAAATTCCTTTTTTTCCTTCTGAGTTTTTTTCCAGGAGTTAAAGATATCCTCTGCTGCATCAAATAGAGTATCAACTGTTTTTTTCTCCAAATTTTTTGTTTCTTTGATAAAACGATTAATTGTTTTTTCAAGTTGATCGGTTTGAACTGAAAATATTTTTGAAACCATTGCAAGCTGCTCGGATATGTTTTCTTTTGTTTTAATTTTATAATAGAGCTCTAAGGTTTTTACTATTTTTTCAAATGTTTTTTCTTCTTTTTCCTTGTATGCATCAGCCATTTTACCAGCAGCAAATACAACTCTGTTTACTCCATCTTGTATTCTTTCAATTTTAATAATTCTTATTTTCTCAATTTCAGATGTATTGTTTAGATGTGTGCCTCCGCATGCTTCTACATCTACTCCAGGGATATTTAGGACTCGTATATTGTTACCCAGTGGAACACCACCTTGGTAAAGTCTGAAACCGTATTTTTTTTCAGCATTATTTCTATCCATTACTTTTTTCTCAACGTTTACCGCTTTTTTTATAAAATCATTTGCAATTTTTTCTGCAATCATAGCTTATATTTTTGCCACTGCCCCTTCAAAT
>CAZKUB010000139.1:0-4764 GCA_964555835.1 uncultured Thermoplasmatales archaeon | reverse complement strand
AATACGGGAAATATTAGAAATCCCCAAGGATACGATCATTGATTCAATAGTTGCTCTTGGATATAAGGCAGAACATCCTGTTGTTGAAGATTTAACAAAATCAGTCAAATATTGGCAAGATAAAAAAAATGTTTTACATGTTCCAAAAAGAAAATTAGAAGATATCCTACATTACAATAAGTATAAAGTAAATGACAAGTATTGATGAGATTGGTTATGAACAACGAATTAGAAAAAATCCTTCAAAAACAACATTATGCTATAGTTGGGAATCATTCAGGTGTAAAACTATGTCACTGGATGCGGCAGAGTTTGATTTACGGCAGGGAATGTTATAAGCAGACGTTTTATGGTATACAATCTCATCGTTGTTTGCAGATGACCCCTTCAATTAATCAATGCAACCATATGTGTCTTTTCTGCTGGCGTCATCAAGGTTTCAGTGAAAAAGAATTCAAGGAAGTTGATGATCCTGGCTTTATTTTAGACAATGCAATAGAGGCACAGAGAAAACTTATAACTGGTTTCAAAGGTGATGAGCGTTGCAATCTTAAAAAATGGGAAGAGGCAAATAATCCTAATATGCTTGCTTGCTCTCTTTCAGGAGAACCTACTCTTTATCCTTATCTTTCTGATTTTTTTGAGGAATGCCACAAACGAGGTATTACTACGTTTCTTGTGACAAATGGAACTAATCCTGAAGTACTTGAAAAAATGAACACGCTTCCTAAACAACTTTATGTATCAATAGTTGCACCAAATGAACAGGTTTATAAAAAAATATGCTCACCACTTATTTCTGATGGTTGGAAGAAAATAAATAAAACACTTGAGATAATTCCCTCTTTAGATACAAGAACAGTTATTAGACATACCCTTGTTCAAGAGTGGAATTTGGATGAAAAATATATAAAACAATATGCAAAACTTGATGAAAAAGCAGATCCTTTATTTATCGAACCTAAAGGCTATGTTTTTGTTGGATACAGTCGTAAGAGAATGAATCTTTCAAATATGCCTTCTCATGAAAAAGTTAAGGATTTCGGGTTAAAAATTGCTGAAGAACTGGGTTATAAGTTATCCGGTGAAAAATCAAGCTCAAGGGTTGTTCTACTTACAAAAAATCCTAAAAAGACAAGGATTGTATAATAAAGTTAATAAATTATAAAATATTAATTATTTTACAATGAAAATTAATAAATTAGTTGTATTTATTAGTTTAATACTTTTATCCTCTACATTTATTCAAAGCATAACTGTTTCAAGTATCGATATAGATAATTCAAACGACGAAACAGCCTATATTTTTGAAAATAATGGATATATAATAAAACTCAAAGGCAAGCCTTTGTTTATATATGAGCATAGTCTAAGAGAACAGTTAGATATTTATGATAAAATAGATGATGGATTTATCAGTTTATACTTATCTAAAAAAATTAGTGAATATAAAGCTCAACTTTTGTCATTACAGGAGACGGCAAAAAATAAAATCCTTGAAATAGTTGATTCTGAATGTGATTGTTTTTTCAGAGGAGAATTCATTAATGTTTTTAACGGCTTGGTGATTAATAATATACCCGATAGACTTTTAAAAATTATAGAGTCATTATCTTTTGTTGAAGGAATTTATCCAAATCGTGTTTTAAAAGTTAATTTACAAGATTCTGTTCCTTTGATTAACGCAGATGATGTATGGGATTTAGTAAATGATACTGGTATAAATGTAACCGGTGAAGGAGTAAAAGTTGCTATAATTGATACCGGTATTGATTATAACCATTCTGTTTTTGGCGGAGGCTTTGGTACAGGTTATCAAGTAGTTGACGGTTATGATTTTGTAAAATGTGAATATTTTAATCCTATTACTTACGAATGTGAGTCGACTAAAGAAGAAGACGACGATCCAATGGATGACCATGGTCATGGAACTCATTGTGCAGGAATAGTTGTTGGTGTTGCACCAAATGTATCATTGTATGCATATAAAGTTTTAAATAAACAAGGTCTTGGTAAGGAGGCCTGGATTTATAGTGCTTTTGATCGTTTAGTTGATCCTAATCAGGATGGTAGTTTCTCAGATCGTGTAGATATAGTATCAATGAGTTTTGGTTTATTTAAACCAGGTTCTTCTGAAAGCCCATCTCATCCTGATGATCTGCTATCTAGAACTGTTGATTCTCTTGTTGATTTAGGGATTGTTTTTGTAGCAGCAGCTGGTAACAATGGTCCAAATCCTCAAACAATTCACTCCCCTGCAACAGCAAGAAAAGTAATAGCTGTTGGAGGCGTATCAAAAGATGACATAATTTCTTCAACAAGTTCCAGAGGCCCAACGGTTATTGGTACTATTAAACCAGATGTTGTTGCACCAAGTGTTTCAATTAATAGTACTTGGATTGATAACAGTTATCGGTATGAGAGTGGAACTAGTATGGCCTGCCCGCATGTAGCAGGATCTGCTGCTTTAATTATGCAGATGCATCCTGATTGGACACCTATAGAAGTAAAAATGGCTATTAGAAACACAGCTGTAGATCTTGGATTTGAGATTACAGCTCAAGGATGGGGGCGTATTGATGCATATGCTGCAGTGACTCTTTCAGAAGCACCGCCTATTGCTTTTTTAAACACGTCAGGTTCTTTTGATAATGATCTAATTGAGATATATGGTACTGCTGATGCTAGAGATTTTAAAAATTATAAACTGTATTATAAAAATAATACTGAATGGTTAGAAATATATGAAAATAATAATTCTGTATCTTATGGGCGGCTATACACTTGGAATGTTTCAAATATTCAAAAAAATAGAAGGTATTATCTTAAATTAGAGGCAAGTAGTCTAAATTATACCAGCACTGATGTAACAATTATAACTCTTGGAAAACCTGTAGAAAATGATATAATAATTGAAGTTAAAAGAACCATTAATGAAAAAGAGCGTTTCAATGTTAAAATCTTTGATAGTGATTATAATCCATTGAAGGCTTTTGTTGTGTTTAATATGCCACTGCGTCGTCCTCGTTTTAGATATGGTTCTGATGTAAACTTTAGAGCACCGATTATTTTTTCACCTCGTGTAGATTATTTTAACTGTACTATAACTGTTTTTAAGTTAATTGGCAGAAAAACAGCTCAGGTTCAGATACAAGTCTTAAATACAAATTAATTTTTTAATCACTTGTTAGATCTTCTCCACCGTGAAACTGTAGTTGTATAAGTGTATATAAATCATCGATTCCTAAAAAATTTTCTTTGCCTGTTTGAATCATTTGAATTTGGCTGCTGAAATCTCTTAAAAGATTTAATATACCCTCACTCATCTGCCGGTAAACAGATGCTTCTTCACATATTATTGCACTTTCAAGTGAGTCTATGTTTTCTGTCCATCTTTTAATAATTTCTCGTTCTTCATCAGTAATCAAATCTGATTTACTTAGTATATTCACCTGTGGATAATTTAACCTAAAACTTGTGCTTAGTGAGAGTAAAAGTTGGGATACAAAACCAGAAGCTGTTTTTGCAAGAGCTGGATCTAAGATATAAGCAATCATTGATTGTTTAGGGTTCATAAATTCAATGATATATTTACCAGCTTCCCTAAACACGAAAAGCTCAAGTTGACCAGGGGTATCCATTAAAACATAATCGGATTTGAATGACTCTATCGATTCTTTGACATCAGAAGTATTTAAAGCAAGCATATCAGCACAAGCAATTTGCGCTCCATTAGGACCAAGCTCATAGTTTTCCATCACTTCTTTAATTGATATCCAATCACGTATGTCTACACCAGGTATATATGGAAGATTCTCAACACCCGGGTCAAGATTTACAGTTATTGCATCAAGACCCTGAGTTGTCATCCATTGTTTAAAAGAACTAGTAATTGTTGATTTACCAGATCCTGCTGTTCCTATAAAATAGACATAAATCTGTTGTTTCATATGCCTACATTCCACGAAGTTTATTCATATGATCTATTCTTCTCTGTATAAGTTCGGGTTTTCCGATATCATGACGTATAAAGATATAATCGCTTTTTACATGCTCTAATGCTTTCTCACAGATATTCTCAGCATTATTTAATGATTCAGAAATCCCGACAACTGCAAGGCTTCTTGATGAAGTGGTTGTTACAAAATCGTTTTCTTTGTTCACAGATGCATAAAACAACTGAGAACCAGTGTTTTTGATTGCTGATTCATCTACATATACTTTTTTACCAGATATGCTTTTTACACCATATCCCTTTGGTACAACATATTTACATACTGTAGACATCTTTTTCATCTTAATCTTCTTTTTATTAAGATTTTTATCAATCATTGCTTTGCATAGTTCGATATAATCTGTTTCAAGTAATGGTAAAACATTCATGGCTTCCGGATCGCCGAAGCGTGCGTTTATCTCAATTATCTTTGGACCATAAGTGGTAATCATAAACTGACCATATATAGGTCCTACATATGTACATCCATCTTTATCCATGGCTTCAATAATTTTTTGAAGAATCGCCGCGCCTTCCTCGTATTCACTACGTGATAAAAAAGGAAGCAGTCCATCATTGCAGGAATATGACCCCATACCACCAGTATTAGGGCCATTATCACCCGGTAAAAGTCTTTTATGATCTTGTACTGCATGAAGCGGCAATATAGTTTTTCCATCAGAAAAAGCCTGAAGGGTGAATTCTTCCCCAATTGCTTTTTCTTCAATTAAAACCTTGGATTGTCCTCCAATTTCGTTTGTTAATACCTC
>CAZKUB010000138.1:0-4116 GCA_964555835.1 uncultured Thermoplasmatales archaeon | reverse complement strand
TTAGTACATCTTGGAATAAAAATGACGATATTTTTGACAAAAATGAGGTTTGGACAGCCAGACATAGCCCTGAGCATAAACCCACAAATATAGAACATAATGAAAATACAATAGTTGGACATATAGTCTCAAATTTCCCAATAACAGAGGATGGCATCCTTATAGACGAAAACACCCCAACAGAGAACCTGCCAGAAAAATACCATATACTAACAGGATCCGTAATATATAAATCATACACAGACCCCGAACTTCAAGAAAGAACTAAAAAATTAATATCAGAAATACAATCTGGATCCAAGTACGTTAGTATGGAATGTTTTTTTAAGGGTTTTGATTATGGTTTACTAGATAAAAGCACAAATAAATATAAAATTCTTTCAAGAAACGAAGAAACATCATTTTTAACAAAACATCTTAGGGCTTATGGTGGTTTAGGAGAACACGAAAACTATAAAATAGGCAGAGTTCTAAGAAATATAACATTTACAGGAAAAGGATTTGTAGATAAACCGGCCAATCCTGAAAGCATAATTTTTACTAAAAATACTATTCAAATACCTGTAAGTTTAGAAGCAAAAAAAATATTTGAAGAAAAAAATCAGAATTTTGAGAATATAGGTGTATTTTCTAATCAAGCAAATTTAAAGGAGAATCAAATGAATTTAGAAACAGATATACTAGAGTTAAAAAATAAAATTGAAGCTATGAATAGTTGTTCAGAGCACCTAGCTCAAGCCAATTCCACTATTTTATCTCTTAAAGAAGAGATCTCAAACTTAAAAACAGAGACAGAGGCTAAAGACAAAATGACTCAAGAATATCTAAACAAAATGAAGGTGTCAGAAGAAGATAAGAAAAAAATGAAAGCAGACTTCGACGAAGAACTAGCTAAAACTAAAGCCGATACAGACAACATAAGCGCAGATTATGTTACCAAAATAGAAGATTTAAATAAAGAAATAGAATCACTAAAATCTGAACTTTTAGCCACAAATGAAACTGTAGCTGCATATAAAAGCAAAGAAGAAGAAATGATGAAAAAAGAAAAGAAGATGAAAAGAATGTCTTCTTTGATCGAAAATGGACTAGATCAACAACTAGCGGCATCAACCGCTGATAAGTTTGAAAATCTAGACGATGCAACATTTGAAGAAATGACCTCAATAATCCAAGCTGTAAAATCTAAAAATGTTACAGAATCTTCGAATACTCAACAAACTGAAACTGAAGCTGCTGTTGAAGAAAAAGCAATAAAAACAGAAGCTTCTGAGATATCAGAAGATGTTTTAGAGAATGTAGAAACTGAAAACGACATTGTTTTGAGCGTTGGCTCAGAACCAGAAGTTGATTCTACACACGCCGCTTTAGTTGATTTTGTTCGTGCTAGACTAGGTAAAAAACTTAATAAGGGAGAGTGAACATGGCTTTAAAACCTGATAGAATCGAATCGTATACAGATATTTCTTTTTTCATGAATCAAGTAGCCGAAAGAGGCGGTATTGTTGTTCATGATGGTAGTGGCGTTGGCGTTAGCATGGATGATGCTGATGCTGTTGTGGTTTATGCTACAGATCCTTCTGGAACAGCTCCTGTAGGATTGCTATTAAACGATGTTGTTAATTATGACTTAACTAGACAACATATTAATTGGCATAAAGACGAAGTTCAAGTAGGCAGCAAAGTAACAGTTCTTAGACAGGGACAGGTTGCTACAGATATGGTCGAAGAAGGAACATCTCCAACAGCTGGAGATAACGCCTACTATACGACTGGTGGCCTTTTAACTACCAATCCAACAAACAGCACAAAAGTTGGAAGGTTTTTAAGTTCTTTAGATTCTGACGGTTACACAAAAGTAGACATTAATATAACTTGATTAAGGGAGATAAATATGGCTAATTATCGATTTGAACCTACACCAGAACTTACAGACCTTTTGATTAAGTCTGGTTCACCAAACAGAGAAGTATCTCTAGCTGCTAATGCTGAGTTTGCAAAAGCTTTAGAGCTTCCAATTCGTCAAGGAGTTTTGAACGGAGATATTCTTAATGGTATTTTTGAGCCAATTAAATTAGCTCAAAGTGCTACTCCAGAATTTCCTTTGGATTTCCTTGCTCCTGGCACCGAAAAAGATTTCGTTGCTTATACTATTCCTAATCATGGCTACATTCCAGAACGTCACGTTGAGGGCGACTATGTTATGGTTCCAACATTTGACATTGGTTCCAGCATAGACTTTTTGCTAAAGTATGCTAGAGACGCTAGATGGGATGTTGTTGGGAGAGCTATGGAAGTGCTAGAAGCTTCATTCGTTAAAAAAATGAATGATGACGGATGGCATACTTTGTTAGCGGCTGGCACAGATCGTAACATTGTTGTTTTTGACAGCGATGCCGATACTGGCCAGTTCACAAAGAGACTTGTTTCTCTTATGAAAACCGTAATGAGAAGAAATGCCGGAGGTAATTCAACATCATTAAATAGAGGTATGTTAACAGACCTTTATGTTAGTCCCGAAGCTATGGAAGATATTAGAAACTGGGGCGTAGATCAGGTAGACGAGATTACTCGTAGAGAAATCTATGTTGCTGGTGATGGTACCGGTGTTCTAAATAGAGTTTTTGGTGTTAATCTTCATGACCTAGATGAGCTAGGAGAAGGACAAGAATACCAATTGTTCTATGATGATGTTTTGGGCGCAACCCTTCCAACTGGCGACGTTGAATTGGTAGTAGGACTAGATCTAAGAAAAAGAGATAGTTTTATTATGCCAATCAGAGAAGAAGTTCAAATTTTCGAAGATGATACTCTTCATCGTCAAAAACGAGCTGGTTACTACGGCTGGGCAGAACAGGGATTTGCAGTTCTAGATAATCGTCGTGTTTTATTAGGTTCATTATAATAGCTTAATTATAAAATTCCTAAAAATAATAAATAAGAAGAGCTATCTTTACGATAGCTCTTTTTATATTATATTAATAGGTGATTATGACTGGTCAGATCCCACTTATAAAAAGAGATAAAATGATAGATACTGAATTAACAAAAGAAAAATATGGATATAGGATAGAAGATCTGTCTGCTGGATCTTCTAAAAATGTTTGTTTTAAGTGTGACTACTGTTTTGAATATAGCGCCAAACTCTATAAAGCATATGTAAAACAAAGAAATTTTGTTCCTAAAGATTGTTGCAATAAATCAAAATGTAAATATCAAAAAAGAGAAGATATAAGTTTAACAAAATTCGGAGTCAAAAATTCAGCTCAAAGAGAAGAAGTAAGAGATAAAATTAGAGAAACCAATACAAATAGATTACAATCTGAAGAATTTAAAAATCAAATTAAAAAAACAAATTTAGAAAAATATGGAAATGAAAATCCTATGCTAGTCCAGTCTATTATTGATAAACAAAAAGAAACACTACTAAATAAATATGGTGTTGATAATATAATGAAATATTCTGATACAGCTAAAAAAGCAGCCAAAAAAATGAAACAAACAAAAATTAATAAAGGCATTATTAAGGTATATAATGGCAAATCTAGACCTGAAATAGCCAAGGAAATAGGATTCTCTAGATCTCATTTTGGTAAATTAGTAACACAATACGGATTCGAAGAAGCTGTAAAAATGGAACCTTTTAGGACTAAATTAGAGAAAAATTTTGAAGTATTTTTACAAGAATATGATATTGACTATGAGTCTCAATTTAGAGTAAATAAAAAAATTGCAGACTTTAAGATAGATAATCTTTTAATAGAATTAGACGGACTATACTGGCATAGCGATGCAGCCAAAACAGATCCTTATTATCATGTTAACAAAAAACAACTTTATGAAGACAATAATTATGACAGTCTATTTCTTAGAGAAGATGAAATAAGAGATAAATTCGAAATCGTAAAAAGCGTTGTTTTAAATAGACTAAATCGTTCAACAAAGATTTTTGCACGAAAGTGTAAACTAGATAAGATCGACGACAAAAGTGCTGATAGCTATTTTGAGACCAACCATTTAATGGGTAAGGGTCGTGGTAGCACATATTCTTTAACTTTTAAAGATGACGTTGTAGCGGCCTTAAGACGCAAAAGAAATAAAAATAATGATTATGAA
>CAZKUB010000137.1:0-5878 GCA_964555835.1 uncultured Thermoplasmatales archaeon | reverse complement strand
TTTTAGAAAAACAAAGATTAAGTAGTATTTTTATATATAAACATTTTATGATTAGTCCTCCTGTACAAAAAAAGATACCTGTTAAGCTGACAATGAAAGAGTCTTATACAAAAACAAGGTTTCTTTCAAAAGAAGCTCGAGCAGCACTTGATCTTTTTAGACCATTTACACTTGCAGCACCTTTTATCGTATCAATGTCAATTATGGTTGCAAGTCTAGTTTTTAATCTAAGGAATGGAAATTTAACAAGTGTTCATGAACACTGGTGGAGAACAGTTGGTCAAGCAGGATTTACCATAGCAGTTGTAAATGCTGCATCAAATGCACTGAACCAAGCAACAGATGTCACATCAGATAAAATATCAAAATCATATAGACCAATTCCACGGGGGCTTATAAAAGCAGAGAGTGCGCAGAGTATTGCATATATTCTTTATCTTTTCGCACTTCTCAGAGCTATAACAATTAATTTCTGGTTTGGATTTTTTATATTCTTAATAATGATTTTCACAGTTACATATTCTCTTCCACCACGTATGAAAAAATATCTTTTTATAAACCAGGTATGGATCGCAATACCGCGGGGGATGTTTGGAATAATGGCCGCATGGAGTGTATTTGTTCCAAAAGGACAACATCCTTTCCAAGCTCTGCCCTTGATTATTGGTGGAGTGGCTACGACTTATCTTATAGGCGCAATGTCTACCAAGGATATAACAGATTCAGAAGCAGACAAAGCAACGGGGACACATACTCTTATTAATACTATTGGTACTAAAAAAACAGCGTTGGTATGTCTACCTTTTATGTTATTTCCATTTTTATTTATCTTTATGTTTACATATGCCGGGATAATAGATAATATTTATAATATTTTAAGCCTGTTTATAATTCTGAGCATATTTATCTTTTATCTGATGATACGTGAAACAGAAAGTAAAACACTTGAAAACGTACATGCATGGTCAATTATGTATGTGCAATACATATTTTTCTCATTGAGTTTTTCTCTTTTAACAATATTTCATATTTAACTGATAAAAATACTCTAAAAAGCAGTTAACCCTCGATAACTTTAGTATATACAAAGTTGAAAATTTTGCAAAAATAATAAAAGTAGTATAAACAGAGCATATGACCTAAAGTTCTAAATGTTTAGTTTGTTTTTTTTTATTGTATATTAGAAATTGTTTTATATGTCATTTTTGATTTCATAAAATGCGAGGAGAAACACAATATGAAAGGTCTTTCTCAAAAAGAAAAAGATATAAAAGAAATTTTTCACCATGTTAAAAAAATTCGAGAAGAACAAGAATTTGATTCTAAAGATAAAAAATTAGAACCAGTTGATATAATAAAGTATAGCGCTGATGGAATCGCAGGTGAGCTTTCAGAAGACAATTTTTCTGCCGAGGATATTTTTGAAATTGTAGGGCCTGTTGTTGAAACACAGGATGAATTAGAAGATTCTATTTCAAAAATGACTTTAGATTTTGGTTCTGCCGGTGTTTGTGATATATGTAATGGAAAAATAGTTTTTGAGAAAAATCTTGCAGGATTAGTTATAAATGATAAATTTTTTGCATGTGAGAAATGTTGTCAGCAGGCAACTAAAAATGATCTGGATAAATGGGTTGAAACAAAAAATGCAAAGACAGAAAATGTAAGACCAATTGCATTTTGGCTAATGCAGATTAAAAACAAAAACAAGTTACTGTAAGTATAATGAATAGAGGCGTTTTATAATGTATATCCTTTGGCGTCTACTAACAAAAGCGCTTTTTTTATTCAACTCTAAGAACTTCTTTATTTGCATTTTTTTTTATAGAATCATTGAGTTGTAATCTTTACTTTAAGTTCTTACTAAAAGTTTGAATATTGTATCTTTATTTCTTTTACAATATGCTACAAGATGTTTAGTTTTTTAAAAAAAATAGAAAATAAAAAGATATGTTTATTTTCTTTTTATGAATATTACTACGACCATTATGAATATTATCAGTAATACTAGTATTATTGCTAAAATTACTATATTGATTTCAAAACCATCAGAAGGTTCTTTATAGCTTCCATCGTTTATTATATCAAATGTTAGTATCTCGGAGGTTCCTTGTAGATTTGGACTACCAAGATAATGAGATGTTGTTTTGATTTGTATGGTTTCTTCATCAAATGTATGGTCTGTTAGAACTTCTAAAAAAACTTGTTGTTCTTCCTCTTCAAATGGTTGAAGTATTATTGAAGAAGGTATACTTATATTCCAGTTTTCAGGTGATTCAACTACTTCTAAGTTTACAACTGTAGCCCCATTTCCTAAGTTTTTTATGTTTATTGGTATCCTTGTTATATTATACGGTGTAACTTCAAAATAGTTACCATCGCATGCATTATAACTTACTACACCCCAGTAACCAATCTCAAAGGGTACTTCAAAAATTTCTGTTTTTTCTTCTATATTAAATAAAAATCCCGCTAAGTTGCTTGATGTAGCCGTAACTGTTACTTTGTCTAAGGTAAATGCGGGAGCTTCTTCGCTGACGGATATTTGCAGAGTTGATTCCCAAGTTTCACCCGCTTGACTTACCCTTAATGTTGCTAATGGATCGATAATATTTGCATAAACCCAGTCATTGTCTGTAGAAACATTTAATTTTATAATTATTTCAGAGTTTTTTAATAAACTTCGCTTTTGTACAAAGTTTGCACCTACTCCGGATAGGCTAAAACTTGTGCTAATATTAATAGTTAATACATCACCCATAGGAATAACATTTTCAGTTGGTGTATCATATTCAAAATTAAGTATCGGTTCGATTTTAAAAATTCTGGCTGAAGCGCTGAAAGATAAAGCAGCAAACATACTCATAATCAACATTGCCAGTACAAAGCTTGTTTTTATTGCCATAAATTTTTTTGCCATTTTTTTATCACCATTATTACACAATCATTATAAATATTTATATACTTAATTATATATAAAACCTTTTATTAAAAGAATATTAAAGATAAATAGAAATGTCGGAGGCGGGATTTGAGCCCGCGACCTCCTGATTTCTTAGCGCCTAAAAGGCAGAACTGAATTCTCGAACCCTTTTCAGCTGAGCTTATGAGTCAGGCGCTCTAACCAAGCTGAGCCACTCCGACGAACATGATTTTTAGCTGAATAAGCAAATAAAGAAATCCTATATAAAAACTTTCAAACAAAACTCTCATTTATCTCAAGATGATTTTTACTTCGCAAATATATTGTTTTAAGTTTTTCTTTTTTTGCACGTTTACGAAGCTCTTTATCATTTGAAAAAACAACACCGTCAAATTCTTTTGCAACACTTAGCACTGCATCATCTGCATCATCTAAGTTGGTATTAAATATTTCAAAGCTTTCTGCAAGTTTTAACCCCGGTTTTGCAATTAATTTCTTCTTACCCTTTGCTCTATCCTTCAAAACCCTTATCTCATCAATAACTGCAGATGGAACAATTATTTTATACGAACCGAGAAGTCTTGTTAGTTCTTTTTCCAAACCAATTGAAAATTCAAAAAGCATCATAATAGCACTAGTATCAATAACTACTGTCTTTACGCTTGTATTTCGCCATGACCTATCAGATGCCATCTGCCATCTATCCTTCTGCTAATAGCAACACGTTGTCCTTCATTTGCACAAACCGGAAGTTTTAGTTTAACACCAACTTTCTCCCCATGGGCCTCACGAACAATTCCTACAGTTGTAGCAGTACCAATTGTAAGCATAAGTGGCTCATTGGTTTTTATAGGATCAACATTTTTTTCTTCGATAGTTCCTACTACTCTTTTAAGAAGATTAATGTTTAAATCAAATTCTTCCATAATCGGTGGAAGATTTCCGGCTTTACCTATGACTTTACCAGCATATGAATCAGATTTTGTACGAGCCGGATCAAGATTCGTTTGAATTGCTATAAGACCCCCAGGTTTTGCTTCATCTACAGATTTTCCACCTGTAACTAAAGAATCAATTGTTGTAGTAATACGCTCTATCTTCTGACGCCCTTCTGACTCGACACGCCTTCCAGGACAGATTTCTATTTCATCACCTTTTCGAAAAACTCCCTGAATAAGAGAGCCCCCAATAACTCCTCCTTTAAGCTCATGAGGTCTCGCACCGGGCTTATTTATATCAAAACTACGAGCGGTATACATAAGAGGAGTTTTTTCAAAATCATGCTTTGGTGTAGGAATATGCTCCTGCATAGTCTTTATTAAAACATCAATATTGATGTCTTGATGTGCACTAACAGGAATAATAGGTGCATTCTCGGCTACAGTTCCTTTAACAAATTTTAGGATTTGCTCGTAGTTTTTTATAGCATTATTCTCAGTTACAAGATCGATTTTATTCTGAATTATCACAATATTTTTTATACCTGAAATATCAAGAGCTGTGAGATGTTCACGGGTTTGTGGCTGAGGACATGGCTCATTTGCAGCAATAACAAGTACCGCGCCGTTCATAATCGCAGCACCCGAAAGCATAATTGCCATTAATGTCTCATGACCCGGTGCGTCAACAAACGAAACAACACGTAAAATCTCAGTTTTATTACCACATTTCGGACATTTTGGTTTAGCACAATAACACGCAGGGTCATCACAACTTGGACATTTATAAAAAGCAGCATCAGCATATCCAAGTTTTATTGAAATACCACGTTTTAATTCCTCAGAATGCTCATCAGTCCACTTTCCAGTAAGACGCTGGGTAAGAGTTGTTTTTCCATGGTCAACATGACCAATCATACCAATATTTACTTCAGGTTGTTTTGGAAGATTCATTATTGCTCCTCTTTTTTCTCCACACCACTATCTTTTTCCTCAGCTTTTTCATCTTCTTTTTTCAATATATCTTCTATTGCCCTAGCACTATGTTTAGTAACTTTCATATTAATTTGAACAACATCTAAACTAACAGTATTTCCACGAATCGATTTTTTCTTTCTCATACCATGCTCGATAGCATGAAAACCTTTGCTTTCACTTAACAAAAGTTTTCTGCGTCTCACACCTGAAAGATCTTTTCTCATAGCAAATCCATCTTTATCAGTTCCACCTGTAATTTGAAGTTTATAACCTGGAAGACTTACAAATATTCCATCTACTTCATCACCTATTTTTTTCCCGACAAGTGAATTTGCATGATGTCCACTTACTTGTACTTGATGTGATTTACCATTTTTTGTATCATTTATTACTACTTTAAATTCAGCCATATTTTCACCATCGATATGAGTTTTTCATAGTTTTAACTTTTTCTCGGTAACTATATTATATATTAATAATTTATTGGTAGAAAACGCTTTGTGCACTTATTTTCTAATAAATAATCAATTAACAATAATTGCAAAATATTGTAAAAATGTATCTAATGCATTGTATATCAGCAAAAGAAATCTATAATCGTATATTAAATAATGGCCAAAGAGAAAGCCTTGTTAGCAATAAAAAGATATACATGATCTGTTTGAAAGAGTTCAAGTGAACCAAGAAAATCATTATTACATAATTTCTTTAAAAAAACCGGACTACCCTGACTACAAGATAAATCAATAATCATGCTTAATGAACCGTTATCAAATAAATCACCAACAAAATCCAATACTACTGTTTCAGTACTAAACGATACAAAATTAGCACCAGCAACAAGATCAAGGCTTACACTTTCTGTACAAGGTGTTCCTGAGACATTAAAAACAGCATCCTCACTCATAACTACCTTATATCCACGATACAGTTCAATCTGTCCATTATTACCAAGAGTATTGATATTCCATGCAGGTAAATAATACCCACCAATTGCGTTATCCGCAATAATCATTAAAAGATCATTAGATGCAGTTAA
>CAZKUB010000136.1:0-4996 GCA_964555835.1 uncultured Thermoplasmatales archaeon | reverse complement strand
TTTTTTCATCTATTTCTTTTTTATTTCCAAGAGCATCTTTGCTTTTTATAATGATGCTAGGAGCCCCTTGAACATCAGCATGAGAATAACGATCGCCTTCTTTCAGGTATTTTTTAACGATAAGATCATTTGTTTTAGCGTCTTTTCCACCAACGACAAGGTTTCCATTGCTGCTGATAAACCAACGATAACGCTCAAACCAAAAAGTTTTTTCTTTTTTAACAGGGTTTTTTATTTCTGCCGCATCTTCAGTTTTTTTATTTTTCTTTATTTTTTCTATAAGTTCATAAGTCTTCTCAATTGATTTTTTAGCACCTGCAAGCTTGCTTTTTAGTTTTTTATTATCAGCATATGCTTTTTCAGCATTCTGAGATACAGACATGCGAAAACTAAGTTTTACCTCAAAAATTTCATTTTTCGTATCTTTAAGATTTAGAATTAAAAGATTCTGCTCAGGGTTGAATTTCTTAACTATGTCCAAATTGTTGATTTTTTTAATATCATCTGTTTTATCTTTCAAATCCAGTACATTTATAATTTCATTTAACAGCTGCTCGATTTCTTGATAATGAAGATAAATAAGATCCCCTTCACGTTTTTTCTCAATTATTTCTTTTTCAAGTCGCACTACTGCTTCTTTCTGCATCTTTAGCTGTCGGTCTAGTTTTCCAAGTGCTTTATCCACTTTTGATTCTTTTTTTATAATACTTGCTGGTTTTTCTTTTATAAAAACATTAAGTCCTTTTGAAAAACTATCTATTTTTTCAAATTCAACTTCTTTATAACTTTCAAATTTAAAAGGCAGAATATCTACAAACTCACATTCTTTTTTAACAAGAACTGGGCTAAATTCCCCTTCTTTAAAAATACTGATAAAACCTTTCAAAGAAGCAAAGATTTCTGAAACTATTTTATCATTTACTTCTTCAGCTTTTGTTTTTTTATCAATATTTCC
Organism: uncultured Thermoplasmatales archaeon; assembly: GCA_964555835.1. Taxonomy (GTDB): domain Archaea; phylum Thermoplasmatota; class E2; order DHVEG-1; family DHVEG-1; genus CAZKUB01. The sequence continues at coordinate 4,041 of CAZKUB010000136.1, read as the reverse complement.
TCTTAAACATATTTCTTCTGCGATAGCACCACTAAGATTTACATTTACTGCAAGGGTTCTTACAATATCTGAGCTGCTCTGTTTAAAAAGTTTTTTTAGTTTTTCTTCATCAAGGCTGAAAGGATTTATCTGTGATGGTGGAAAAACATAATCCTGTCTTCCTGAAACCTTTCTATGAGCCCAGGATTGTCTAATCATTGGAATAATTATTTTTCCTGCAGGGTCAACAAGAATAATGTTTCCATCTGAGAAAAACTCTATGAATAGCTTATATTCCTCTTGTTTTTTAGTAATTTTTATAACAATTATCCTGTCAAATTCATGTTGTGTGATACTTGTGATTCTACCGTTTGAAAGATATTTTCTAAGAGTCATTGCAAAAACAGAGGGGCTCTTTGGTTTTTCAAAATCCTTATCAGTAATGCTTAAAAAATCACCGTTTCTGATATATATATCATTTTTTTCTTTAGTTTGAATATTTTTAACTCTAATTAATATCTCGTCACGAGAAATCTGATATATTTTTTCTATGAGACTATCTACCAGTTCTTGAAGTTCTGATACAATTATATAGATGTCAAATGATGAAAGATTACGTTGCATAATCTCTATGTGAATAGAAGTGGTAATATTAAAAAAGTATCATAAAAAGAAAAAAAGGAGGGGAGGAGGGGATGGGAATTTGGGATGCTTAAATGTTAATTCTAAATATTGGCAGAGATGCCAGCTCAGCTGGCATGTCCCCCGTATCTTATCGTCAATCTAATACTATGTACCACGTTCATCCTTTATATAACTAAAAAAGGGGTCATTGAAAGTATTCGCAGGCATTGTCTCAAAATTCAAGAATACTTTTAATCAACTCTTGGAAACTTTATAATTCAAAGTTAGCACTTTCATATTAGTATGGTTCGAACAGGTATTGCAAATCTTCCAATACATGGTGGTAAAGCACCAAAGTGGTTGTTTAATAGAATGGTAAAACTATCACGTGGAATAATCGATGTAATGCTACTAGATTATGGAAAAGATGAATTTTTAAAAAGAATAGCTGACACATTTTGGTTCCAAGCTTTATCTTGTGTGCTTGCTTACGATTGGCACAGTTCAGGATGTACTACGGTTACATGCGGTGCTCTCAAAGAAGCAATCAAACCTGAGGAGCATGGTTTTGCAATAGCTGGTGGCAAGGGCAAAGCATCCCGAAAAACTATTGAGCAAATAGAAAAAATTGGTGAAACTTTTAGTTTTACTGATTTAAAAATAAAAGAACTTCAGTATTCAAGTCGTATGAGTGCAAAAGTTGATAACACAGCAATACAAGACGGTCATAATTTGTATCATCATGTTTTTTTATTTACTGAGCAGGGTAAATGGGGAGTGATACAACAGGGAATGAACTCTGATACAAACTATGCTCGTAGATATCATTGGCTTTCTGGTTTTGATAGTTTTATTATTGATCCTCATAATTCAATTATTGGAAAAAACGTAGGTAAGGTCTTAAATATGGCTTCTAAAAACAGTGTTTCATCCCAGAAAACTTGTGTTGATTTAATAAAAGATCATCCACGTCATCTTGTAAACGACTGGGCATCACTTACCCGACTTAAAACACAGACTACTTTGGATGAATGGAATACTCTGAATAATAACTCTAAAAAAATCACCTGTCTTGATATGCCCCGTAGTATCAACTGGAATAAAATGAGAGAAATCTATGATTTTCAACCTAAAAATTATGAAGAACTTCTATCGCTGAAAGGTTTTGGTCCTAAAACCGTTAGAGCTCTTGCTTTAATCTCCGACTTAATCTATGGTGATAAACCTTCATGGGAGGATCCTGTTAAGTTTAGCTTTGCTCAAGGAGGAAAAGATGGCGTACCACATCAAGTGGATAGAAAAATAATGGATGAATCAACTGAGTTTATAAAGCAAGGGATATCTCAGGCAAAGATAGGTGATAAAGAAAAAATATATGCTTTTAAAAGACTTCAAAATTTTGTAAGTATAAATCAATAAATGTATTGTACTTGGATTTTCATTTAATTGATATAAATCTGTTTTTAAGCAGTTTTATTGTGACACACCCTAAGATCATTATCAGGAATTTTATTGAGATGCTAGAAATCCTATATATAATTACACTTAGTGGTAACATCACCTCCGTATTTTAATAAATACACATTATATCACTGATATCTGCCAAAATCAACCAAATTGGTAATTGCTATGAAAATACGAGGGATAGCGAAGAAATCCTTAACTCAGTCCAAGCAAGAAATCCATGATTTAAATAAGGATCTCTCATATAGAATCTTTAAAAATCAATCGTACGCTTATAACAGCATCTACTCAATCATATGTATAATTTTTTTCTTCTCAATAATAAAATAAGCGTAATAGCAAAGACAACGAACAGGAACTCAAAACCAGGTATCCCTGTCGTTCGTTCGTTATTCTCAGGTAAATAGGTGTCTTCGATTAATACTTCACTTCCAGTATGCGGCGTACTGTCGGCACCACCAATCGCATAGAGATATCCTCTAAGACCCCCAAAATTTAAGCCAATATAAACAGTACCATCCGACCCAATAACTGCTGAGTCAATAATTTTACCATACATAGGGAACCTCCATCTTTCAGATCCATCAGGGTTCAAAGAAAATAAATTTGCATCTTTATTTCCTTTCCAGGTGCCGAAATAAATTATTCCATTCTTATCAATGGTAGGTGAACACCTCGTAATATAGCCACCAAGAGCGTTGTGCCATTTTTCCGTTCCATCTGGATTCAATGCAAATATAGTTCCATAATGATTACACGTGTATATTGTCCCATCGTTACCTACTGCGGGAGTACCTTCCGGTCTTCCTATTTCAAACCGCCATTTCTCTGTACCATCAGGATTAATTGAAAAAAGATATATGCCCGAATTTATGTAGATGGTGCCATCGCTACCAACTGAAGGAGATCCCTTTATACTGCTGCCAGTATCAAATGTCCATAGTTGGGTCCCATCATGATTCAAGGCATATAAGGTCTTACCCACTCGTGTTCCAAAATATATTCTGCCCTCTTTGGAGAGCGTGATAGGGTAAAAAACATCGCTATTCGGTGTGAAACTCCATTTTTCAGTTCCATCAGCATTTAATGCATATACTTTTCCTTTATTGTTTGAAAGCCTGTCTTTGCATCCAAAATATATGGTTCCATCTGTACCAACTGTTGGAGATGTAACGATTTCAAACGATGCAATAAAACTCCATTTTTCATGACCTTCTGGAGTAAGAGCATATAATTTTTTAACCCATGATCCAACGTAAATGGTTCCATCAGATGCTAAGGCAGGGGATTTATGTAGACCTTTTAAACCCACTTGGAATTTTTTACTTCCATTGGGATTAACTGCATATAATACATCACCAATTGAATTATATGAAACAAAATAGACCACTCCGTCAGAATCAATCGCTGGCTGATGACCCATGTAGATGAGTCCATCGAATCTCCATTTCTCAGTGCCGTTTACAGCAGATGTATCAAAGTTGCATTGTCCGGTATGCTGAGGGTTGCCTTGATAACAAGGCCAAGGATGCCTGGACATTTCTGCTTTTACAATTGTTGTACCATGAAAAAAGGGAAAAAGAGTACAGAAAAGAAGACACACAACTCCAATAACATGCAACAGCTTCCTAGGCATCATAACTGTGGAAAAACAAAGGGCTTTAAAAAGTTTTGTAAATGTGACTCATCACCTAGTTTAGTTCTTTTAATTTAGAAAAAAATTATTAGAAAAAACGAGTTGTGCATCCAGCAGGCTTTCATCTGTCTATAATTTTCTTTGTTATCGCTAAATCTTCACCTTTTCTTTGAGAAAAAGCAGTGGGTCCGGCAGATTCCAACGATTCCAACATGAAAGATTAGTACAAATTGTTTTCCGATTTTGTTATAATTTAGATATTGGATTTTATTCTTTTCTCACTAAAAGCTTTCTTAATTTTTTTCTCTTTTTCTGAGGTGTAAATATGAAAGAATCGA
>CAZKUB010000135.1:0-7162 GCA_964555835.1 uncultured Thermoplasmatales archaeon | reverse complement strand
TCTAATTTTGAAGAATCTCTAAACTCAAATTTTTTTCTACACTGTATTAACTCTTGTTCTACCTCTTGTTTTTCTTTTATCAAAGATGCATTATTTTTTTCAAACGTTTTAAGGTTGTTTTTGTACTCTTCTTCTTCTATTTTTTTATCTCTTATTTGTTTTAACAAGCGAGGTATTTCGATATCTTTCATCCAGTCTTTTAATTCCTCTAAAGCAATAACCTTGTTAAATGGCGGAGTTTTTGGCATGCCTCTTGTGTGTATTTGAAGGATTTCTTTTCTGCCCTTTCTATCTGGTGCGTCAATACGTATTTCTCTATCAAAGCGGCCGGGTCTGCGAAGAGCAGGATCTAACGTATCGGGTAGATTTGTTGCACCAATAACAATTAATTTACCTCTTCCTTTAAGCCCATCCATAAGAGTAAGCATTTGCGACACAACACGTCTCTCTACTTCACCATGAACCTCAGATCGTTTTGGCGCAATTGCATCTATTTCATCAATAAAAATTATACTTGGCGCATTTTTTTCTGCTTCTTCAAAAATCTTCCTAAGATTTTCTTCTGATTGACCGTAGAATTTACTCATGACTTCAGGACCATTAATTGTATAAAAACTAGCACCAGATTCATTTGCAACAGCCTTTGCGATAAGCGTTTTGCCTGTCCCAGGAGGACCATGCAACAATACGCCTTTAGGCGGGTCGATACCAAGTCTGTTAAAAACCTCAGGATGTTTTAAGGGAAGCTCGATCATCTCTCGAACTTTTGATATTTCATCATGAAGGCCGCCGATATCTTCATAGCTTACCTTTGGCCCCTCTTCTTCAGTGGCCTGTGCGGCTTCTTCTTTTACATTAATTTTTGTAACTTCATTAATTGAGACAATGCCACCAGGATTTGTATTTATTATCAAGAAAGGAAGACTACTTCCAAAGAGAGCAATGCCTGGTATTATTACACTATCTCCCTTTGTAATCGGTCTTTTCAACAGTCCTTTTTTTATTAAATTATCAATACCGCTGCCGAATTGGACTTGTTGGCCTTTTGATATAAGCGGAGCAAGAGTTACATCTTTTGCTTCTTTTACCTCCGCTTTTCTAATTTTTACTCTCTCACCAAGGCCGGTTCCTGCGTTTTTTCTTGTCAGATTATCTACTCTTATTATTCCTTTTCCCTCATCTGTTGGGTGTGCACGCCATACGACGACGGATGTCTTTTTGTTTCCCTCGATTTCTATTACATCTCCTATAGAAAGATCAAGATTCATTCTTGTTTGATGATCTATTCTCGCGCGTCCATATCCTACATCTTGCTGGAATGCTTCTGCTATTTTTAGTATTGCTTCTTTTTGGCCCATTTAACTCCCACCAGAATGATTAGAAAGTAGTTTTTTTGGCTATATAATAAGTTATTATTATATCTTTTCCATGAAAAAGTTTCTAAACACAACATTCTGCTTAACTAAAAGGCATATTTATAACATAAGATATATAAAAAGGAGAATAAAATATAGGAGTGATGAAGCTAAAACACATGTCTCTTTTGTTTGCAACAGCAGGTACCTTTTTTTTATATTTTTTATCTATCTTAGCAGAGCCTGCGATAGTTGAGCTTTATGAAATACCTGACTTTGAAGGCAAAAAAGTTATTACTGAAGGTGTTGTAATTGAGTATTTTACAACAAGATACGCCTCTCAGATAATAACAATTAAAAACAATAATTCTACTGCCCTTGTTTATCTTGAGGGCACATGTGATGTTGAATATGGTGATAGAATACAAGCCATAGGCGAAGTACAAAGATATAGAGAGGATTGGAGAATAGTTGTTGATAATAAAAAAAACTTAAAAATTATTGAAAAATGGAACAACGTTTCTTTTCCAATATGGCAACTTGCGCAAGCACCTGAAAAATACTTAGGATTAAACGTTAATGTTACAGGATATATTGAAGCAATTTCTTCCTCTCATTTTTATATTGTTGATTTTGAACACAAGCACTCTCTGATTGTTTTTTACAAAAGACATCAAAACCTAACGTTACACGCTGGCAAAAGCGTCTGCGTTTCAGGCAAGTTTTTGTTTGATGAAACAAATTTTAGATACAAAATTGAACTTTTTGATGAAAACCACGGCGTATTTTTAGATAAAGAAGGATGATCTTGTTATGTTTACATTATTTCTTGTAATATTTTTTTGTGTCTTGGGTGTTTTAACAGGCATTGCCACAGGATTGATACCTGGCCTGCATGTCAACAACATAGCACTTATCCTTTTGTCTCTTTCGGGGGCTTTTGTATCTGCGTTTGGTTTTCTTACTGAAATGGGCTTCCCCTCAGATTTTATCTTTTTGTTAATTGGCGTGTATATAATCTCATGCTCAATTGCACATACCCTGCTTGATTGCATACCTTCTTTTTTTCTTGGTGCCCCTGATCCCGATACTGCACTATCTGTTCTGCCTGCGCATGCTCTTTTGATGGAGGGCAAAGGATTTGAGGCCGTTTCTCTCTCTGCTTTAGGTAGCTTTGGCGCTGTACTTTTTTGTTTTTTGTTGTTGCTCCCAATTCGTTTTATTATTGGAAGCCCTGTGTTTTTTTATGACACCCTCAGAGAAATCATGCTTTTTGTTTTGATTGCCATTTCACTTCTTATGATATGCACAGAAAAATCAAAAATAGATTTTTTTGGTTTGAAAAAGTATTGGCCTAGTTTTTTTGGAATGCTTTTTGCAGTGTTTGTTTTTTTCCTCTCAGGCTTTTTTGGGTTTGTCATATTTGAAATTGTTGTTGAGTCCCCAATTGGTCTTAAGTCCCCTGTTTTATTTCCTGCACTTGCCGGCTTATTTGGAATGCCCACACTTGTTACAAGCCTTATGACTAGCCCTGTTATTCCTGAACAGGATCTCTGTGATGTTGTTTTAGATAAAAAAACTAAAAAATCAAGTATTATGTCTATTATAACAGGTAGTTTAGGTGGGATTCTTGTAAGCATCATTCCGGGTATTACTAGTGCAACAGGCACAGTTATATCTATGAACCTTCGTGGGGAGTCCTCTAAACGCCAGACTATTGTAACGCTTAGTAGTGTAAATACCGCATGTGCTTTTTTTGTTGTGATTATGATGTTTGTTATAATGCGCTCGCGTAGCGGGGCGGCTCTTGCTGTAATGGATCTTATAGCCGTTGAAGAATGGAGCGACATACTTGTTCCACAATATCTTTGTTATTTGTTGATTGCTGTTTTACTTTCTGGGACTATCGCTTATTTTTTAACGTTAATTATAGGGAAGCTCTTTGCTAAAAAATTTGCAAACGTACCATATGCTTTGGTTGTAAGGCTTACGATTTCAATGGTTGTGGTCCTTGTTTTTTTATTTACGGGTTTTATGGGTCTTTTTGTGCTTTTGATATCTACTTTTATCGGGCTGTTGCCTGTTGAGTTTGGTGTTCGTCGAAGTCATTGCATGGGCGTACTTCTTGTCCCTATAATTTTTTATTTTATTTAGTTTTCAAAAGTTGTTTTTTCAACCTCTTTTAGTACGTCTTTAAAAACAATGTTGTGTTCTTGTCCAACTAAGAGGGCTGCGATAGCAATTGTTATATTTTTTTCCTCTGATATGTTTTTAATTTTTTCAAAAACAACAAGTTGTTTTTCATCTGTTTTTTCAACTATTCTTTCAATAATTATTGTTAAAAGATCTTTATTTTTTTCTTTAGATTTTAAAAAATCCTTTTTTAATACGTCTTTTGAGGGATAAAAGCCAGAAGGTATTTTTATGGTGCTTATATCAAAACGGGGTGTTATATTTTCATTTTCTTTTGAAAGTAGATAAGCATTTATCATCTGATGGGTAAGGATTTTTGCATCCTCTGGGGTAAACCAATTAAGTTCAATGGAAAGAGTTAGATAAAATTCTGAAAGAGACATTTCTTTTTTTCCGCTTCTTTTAAACACAAAGGCTGCTATTATTTCTTTTTCTGGATCCATTTTTTTGCCTCATCAAGAGCAGTTATGTCTGTTAAAAGCCCTTTGATATTTGTTTTTGATAAATAGTTAATGTCGTGCGCGTCTGATGTATAAATAAAGATATCTTTTTTTGTTGAATATTTTTCTGCTAAAGCAATATTTATTTTATTTTTATTGTCCATTAACACTAAGCCATCTGAATCTGAATACAATGCGTTTTCTTCATTCTCTACACATGTATAAATCTTGTTTTCCGAGAAGTCTCTTATTTTTTCTATGTTTATCTGGGGATAGTATTTTTTTCTTATTGTAATTGACTCAGCACCTGTTAAAAAAATATCTACAATGTCTCCTAGAGTTCTAGGGCCGCTGTCAATCCAAAGGAGGTATTTTTTTGATAGCGTTTGGTAGATACATAACGCTGGTTTATCTTTTTCAATTCCATCTATGTCATAGATATAGACTAAAGCATCTTCGGCTAGTTTTTCAAGAGATGCTTCATGCTCTGGGATAATCTTTCTATCTTTTAGTTTTATTACTGGTATTATTTTCATTTTTCAATATAGTTTAAACTGTCTTGGTTTTTTAAAGTATCTGCTAGTTTTTTTAAAAATAAGGAGAGTTAGCGTTGTACGATTGTTTGTCGCCCTAGCTTTTTTTCAGTTTCAGCTATGTTAAGTCTTGTTTTTAAAACGGTATCAGCGTTTAGTGAAATGCTGTCTATCCCGCATTCGACAAGAAACTCTGCAAACTCTGGAAAATCACTTGGCGCTTGTCCGCATATTCCTACTTTTCTCCTTGGCTTATGATTGTGTGCAGTGTCTATTACTTGTTTGATAAGCCTTTTTACTGCATCGTTTCTCTCATCAAAGATATGTGATACAAGATCAGAGTCGCGGTCAAGACCAAGGGTTAGTTGTGTTAGATCATTTGAGCCTATTGAAAAACCGTCGAATATCTCTGCAAATTGATCAGCTACAATAACATTACTTGGAATCTCGCACATGACATATATTTCAAGCCCATTTTCACCTTGTGTAAGACCGAACTCCTTCATTGTTTTTATTACTTTTTTCCCCTCATCGGGTGTTCGACAGAAAGGAATCATTGGTTTTATATTTGTAAGCCCCATCTCATCTCTTGCTTTTTTAAGGGCTTTACATTCAAGGCCAAAGGCTGGTTTGTATTTCTCATCATAATATCTGCTTGCTCCACGCCAGCCGATCATAGGATTGTTTTCTTCTGGCTCGTATAAAAAACCTCCTGCCAGATTTGCATACTCATTTGTTTTAAAATCACTCATACGAACAATTACGTCGTTTGGATAAAAAGATGCTGCAATTTTGGCAATACCTCTTGCGAGGGTATCTACGAAAAACTCTACTTTGTTGCTGTACCCTTTGCTTTTCTCATCAATTATCTTTATTAGTTCTGCAATTTTTTGGTTTTCATCTGTCATTTGTGTAAGCTTTTCATACTCAATTAAAGCCATTGGATGTATGCCAATGTGCGAGTTAATAATAAATTCTTCACGGGCAAGACCTACACCATCATTAGGGATTTGTCCTTGTTGAAATGCTTTTTCAGGTATTGCTGCGTTCATCATAATCTGAGTGCTTGTTCGTGGGATGTTATCTATTTTTATTTCATCCATACGGAATTTTAATAGCCCATCGTATATCCGCCCTACTCCTTCACTACAGTCAACAGTGATATTGCCCCCGTTTTGGATTACTCTACTACCATCGCCTGTGCCGATTATACAAGGGATACCAAGCTCACGAGAGATAATTGCAGCATGGCAGGTTCTACCTCCCCGGTTTGTAACAATGGCACTTGCAATTTTCATTATGGGCTCCCAATCAGGGTCGGTCATATCAGTTACCAAGACCTGTCCTTTCTTAAAATTACCAATGTCTTTTGCATCCTCGATAACATTTACTTCTCCTTGACCTATCATGCTGCCAACGGCTTCACCCTCTGCTAAGATATTTCCTTTTTCTTCTAAAACATATGTTTTCATGACGGCCATATCTTTTTGTGAGTGAACTGTTTCAGGTCGAGCTTGAACAATAAAAAGCTCCCCGGTATTGCCGTCTTTTGCCCATTCGATATCCATTGGTTTCTGATAATGATCTTCGATAATTGCTGCCCATTTGGCAAGCTTTAGTATTTCTTCATCCGTGATTACAAAGGTGTTTCTTTCCTCTTCACTTACTTCGATGTTTTTTACTCCTTTTTCAGCATAAATCATGCGTTTTTGTTTTGCACCAACTTTTTTCTCAAGAATTGGTTTAAAACCATTTTTAAGAGTTGGCTTGAAAACATAGAACTGATCAGGGTTTACTGCACCTTGAACAACATTTTCACCAAGGCCATACGCCCCAGTTAAATATACTGCATCTTTAAAACCGCTTTCAGTATCAATTGAAAACATTACCCCTGCGCTTGCAAGGTCACTTCTAACCATTTTTTGAACGCCAACAGACAAATACACGCTGAAATGATCAAACCCCTTATCAACCCGATAAGAAATTGCACGATTGGTAAAAAGCGAGGCAAAGCAGTCACGAACTTTTTCAAGTAAGTCTTCTTCACCGCTGACATTTAGATATGTTTCTTGCTGACCGGCAAAGCTTGCGTCTGGTAAATCCTCTGCCGTGGCACTGCTTCTAACTGCTACATCACAGTTTTTACCATAGCGGTCTTCCATACCGCGGTAGTGCTTACGTATGTCTTCTTCAAGCTCAGGAGGCAAAGGCGTGTTTTTTATAAGATTTCGGATTTTTTCACCACGCTCAGCTATATTATGAACATCATGTGTGTCAAGGTCTGAAAGTATCTCTTTTATTTTCTTATCAACACCTGCTTTTTCAATTGTGTATTTATATGCATAGGCGGTTACTGCAAAGCCAGAAGGGACATTAACGCCTTTTTCTTTAAGTTCTCTTATCATCTCACCAAGAGATGCGTTTTTACCACCTACGCTTGGTACATCGTTTATAGTAAGCTCTTCAAACCACTTATTAAATTCCTTAATCATAGGTTATCTCTCCTCAAGTTATTTATTAGTTAACATAAACATGCATATAAATCCTTTTTTAAAACCTTAGCATTATAGGCTGTTGAAAAATTAATTATGCCCTCCCAAGATTCATTTATCTTGGGATGAAAAATGAACTCTAATAGGAG
>CAZKUB010000134.1:0-5264 GCA_964555835.1 uncultured Thermoplasmatales archaeon | reverse complement strand
CTGAGTATACACTGCAGGATATTAAGAGATATATGTGGAAACCAGAGTATCATCCTCTTGAAAAAATCCCATAAAACAAAAAAAGAGTGTTTAAGGATTCCGGCAAGTTGTAGTAAAACATAGGGTTTTTGTTATAATTTGTAAATATTAAAATAGTGTTCATAATACCTGTCCTTGCAATAAAAATCTTGTAGATAAAATATTTTGTTTTCTATTGAATGGGAATATCCCAATCCCAACCCGGCGGCATGGCGCTGGCGTTTTTTGCTTCATGTGGCAATTCTATATTAATTGGTATATTGTAATCATAAAAGAGTATTTCCATCTCAGTAGTGATGGAAAGATAGTCGCCAAATAAATAAGATCCAGTTTGGTCAATTGTCACTTTAATATAGCTTTTTTTTAATAAACTGCTGTCCTTTGCTATCCAATATCTGATATTATATTCCATTGTACTATACGTATTTGAAGTATTTGAAGATTGATTTTGAAACAAGGTCATTTGTAATATATAACAATCTTTGTTTTCAAATGTTTCGTCAGATAATCGTCTGAGTTCTATATCGCCATCATCAAACAAAGTTTCGTTTTCAAGAAACATTGACATCTGTTCTAATAATGAATAACCAAGAAATGCCCCTAAAGTCAACATATCAATTCTCCATGTTATATTTCCATTCGTTTGAGTCCCTGTATAAGTGACATTATCAACCAAATAAACAGTAAGTGATTGATTAAGGTCTTCAGACGTAATATTCATATATTGTTTAGCTATTTTATTTAAAACATCGATTTCACCGGTTATTACCATCGACTGTTCTGTCGTGTTTACTGATTCGTCTATTGACGTCATTTCATATATGGCGTTTGCGGAATATTTATAGGATTCAACATTCTTTAAAGCTTGTAAGAATCTTTCTTTTATTTCTTCAGCAGTAGTAGCTGCATCATCTGCGATTTTTTCTTCTGTACATCCACTAAAAAGGATGCTTAACAATAAAATGACAATTAATACACTTAATAGCTTTGCTTTCATGAATATTCTCCTTGGGTTTTAAATCATTGGTTTGCTTATAAATTTACTCTTTCTTTATCAATAGCAAGTAAAACGCTTTATTTTTATAAACCTTTTTTTATGATATTGAACAATTGTTACCCATATCTTTGATTTGAAATAAAAATAATTTAGTTTTTAAGTAATTGCTTACGTGATGAAAAAACAGGTAAAATCATCTGGGATAATGTTTTTTTCATAAACTTTATATATTAAAATATAATGCGCCTTATAAAAATATGGATGTGATATAAATATGAAAAAAATAATGCTGATAGCAGGTATAATACTGCTTGTCATAAGTTTAACAGGATGCACACAGACTGAACAGTCCTCCGAAGCATCGGGTTCTAATTCATTTGTAGGAACATGGGTTTTTGAATCCGAAGGAATAGAATGGCCCACAGCCTATTATGTATTCAACCCCGATGGAACCTTAAACTATGGCGGTGTTTTTGAAGGAACATGGGTAGATCATGGAGGAACAATGACGATAAATATTCAAGGATTACCCCAGTTTTCAGGGACATTACCATATGTATTTTCAAATAATAGAAGAACCGTTACATTTACCAACTTAGAGACCGGGGAAGAATCGAGATTTAACAAAAAATAAAAAAATTATTTGATTAAAGGAGGAAAAGATCTATATGAAAAAGAAGACAGTAAGCTTTGCAGTGATAGTTTTTTTATGTATAATTACATTTAGTACTTTTATTTCTGTCAATCCGGTAAATGCAACAGATGATTCACCATTTGCAGGTGGATCAGGTACAAGAGAAGACCCATATCAAATCAAGACTATTGAACAGTTGGATGAAGTCCGTAGATATCGTGACGATCATTTTATTCTTACTCAGAATATAGATGCATCTCAAACAAGAGATTGGAATGATGGAGCCGGTTTTGAACCAGTCGCCAGTGTTCATAGGTATTTTACTGGCTCCTTTGATGGGCAAGGCTTTGTAATACGTAACTTGTACATTAATAGACCTGATGACAAAAGGAACCCATCTGGTTTGTTTGGCCGTACCGACGGTAGCACAATTAAGAATGTTGGCTTGGTTAATGTTAATATAAAAGGTAGAACTGCTGTTGGTGCTTTAGTAGCAAAAAATAATGGCAATATTACAAATTGTTTTGTTACCGGTAGCGTTTCAGGTAGAGATTATGTCGGTGGTTTAGCGGGAACTAATGGTGGCAATATTACAAATTGTTATTCAACAGCGATTGCCTCGGCTAGTTGGGGTCCTCTTGGTGGTTTAGTTGGCTTTAACGCAGGTACTATTACAAAGTGTTATACGTCAGGAAACGTTGACGGTAGATATACCTATGAAGTTGGTGGTTTAGTTGGGCAAAATACAGTTGTAGGAATAATAACAAAATCTTACTCTACAAGCACTGTTGCTGGTTATAAATATTCTGGCGGGTTGGTTGGTCTTAACAGAGGTATTATTTCAAATTGTTATACTACCGGAAGAGTTACTGGCACATATGATGTAGGTGGTTTAGCAGGGAATAATTCTATTGGAAATATATCCTATAGCTACTCCACTGCTAGCGTCAGCGGCTATAAAGTCGGTGGTTTAGTTGCATACACTCATTTAAAATCAGATGAAATATCTTTCTGGAATTTAGAAACATCAAATCAAACAATTAGTGCTGATGGAATAGGAAAAACCACGGCTGAGATGAAAATACAGTCGACTTTTAAAGATGCAGGATGGGATTTTACAGATGTCTGGGATATCACAAGCTCCATCAACAACGGCTACCCGCATTTACGTGAAAATATACCTACAAAGGCTGAATCACCATATATATTAGAAGATAAAAACACAGGTGACTCAGCATCCACACCTGGATTTGAGCTGGTATTTGTAATTATTTCAATAGTGGCATTATTGATTTTCACAAAGAGAAAAAAAAGAAATAATTAGTATAATAAATTCTTAAAGCTTTGAAATTATAAAAAAAACATGGATGATGTAAGATGATAAATCATAAAAAAAGAAAAATATTGTGTGTATCGCTACTGATACTTTTTGTATCTTCAAGCAATATGGTAAATGCTGATGATGAATGTGCAAATACCATTGAAATGACTGATTATATTCTCTGGCAGCAGACGTTTGATTTTACAATAGAACGTTTTTCTGATAGACTAAGCTATTATGGTGCTTGTACAAATGATCAGGGTATAGCAGAGGTTTTGGTATTCCAAGCACGTGTTAGTGGCAATCATAATAACTATTTTTTTGTTGATCCTATTAGTGGAGAAGAATTATGGAATCTAAACGATAGAGGGGGTCCTTCTTTTGAAGATGTTTTATTATTTGATTATACTGGCAATGGTATACAAGAAGTAATCGTTCATATCCCTGCAAGACTGGAGAAAGGACGCATACAAAGAGTCCCGGGACATGGTCTTTATGTATATGATGCTCCTACTGGTGAATTATATTACTGGGAAGGATGGAATTTTAATGCAAACGATCAGATAACTGCAGGGTTAGCTGAGTATCCGAATTCTCAATATGAACTAGTCTCATGGTCTTTTGCAACACCTGATGGTGTACCACCAAGCATTCCTGGAAATGATGTAGTAGATCCAATAAACGGTGACTATGACGTCTACTTAAACTGGGATAACCTTTTCCCCGGTCAAGATTTCAAAGTAGACTTTGTCTTCCAGTACACTGGTAGTATACCAGCTAAACTCTGGGCAGACTATGTATTAGTAAATGATGATGATGGTTTGTTACAACAATTGCTTGATGATGAAGCAGTAAATATCAAGGCATACACTGCAACTGGTACTCCCGGACAAGCCTGGCATATCAATATGGGTGAACCCGTAGATGTCGGCTATCAGATACATACTGGTGAATACATCTATGTTAAGATGACAATTCATCTCCCACAGAACAACTGGTACCAGGGACTCTCTGGATCATTTGCCGCAAGCATTGGCGCAATTCAATGGACTGATCCATGTGATGAAGAACCATTATGCGACCCAGGTCTCGAACTTATACAAAACGGCGGTTTTGAATATCCTGTAGTCACCCACAGCGCAAAATGGGATATATTCCCCTCAGGAACACCTGATCTTGGCTGGCATGTGGAATGGATAATAGATGAACATCCTCAGCTTCCCGATGTAGCAAATCTTGAGCTACATAGAGGTGTTAACAACTGGGCAGCATACGAAGGAGATCAATACGCAGAGCTCGACTCAGATTTCGATGGACCAGGTGGATCAATAAACAATGAACCAGCATCAGTACGAATATACCAAGATATAACAACAGTCCCAGGACGAGCATATACCCTTAGTTTTGCATTCTCACCACGACCCGGAACAAACGCAGCACAAAACATCCTAAACGTTAACTGGGATGGAGAAACAGTTGATATCCTAATTGCAGATGGCACAGGAAAAACAAACACCGATTGGACAGTTTATACATACGAAGTAGTAGCAAGCTCAGAAATCACACGAGTAGCATTTGCTGATGACGGAATACCAAACTCAATGGGTACATTTCTAGATGCAGTAAGTGTAAGAGCAATCTGTCGTTAATCAACTATAAAACTTAGTTAAAAAAAATATTGAATTGCTAAAAAAAACCCAATTCAATCCTCTTAATTCTTAAAGGGGGAGGAAAAAAAACAAAATCAATCAGGTTAACAGTAGAAACAGCCATAGTGCACGTTTCGCTTTAACAAATAAAACAAGAAACAAAATAGGAAGTAAAAAATATGAACAAAAACAAACTAGGAACAATATTTATGATATCAGTACTAGCCCTTGCTGGTATTGGAATAAGCTACGCAGGATTAACAGATACAATAAATATCTATGGTAATGTAAACACAGCAACAGTACAATTTGATATCCTTGAGGATTCTTATTCTGGGACATGGGTCTGGAAGATATATGACCAAGGACCAAACCAATATGGATATGAGATAACTGTTACTGATGACCCAGATTTCAGCGTAACAACAGAAGAAGGTATGCTTGTATCATATGCCCTGTCAAGACCACCTGAAACTGGGGAAACCCATGATGTCTATTTTGAATTCAGTAATCTATTCCCACTGATACCATTTGAAGCATCATTTCAATTCAAAACCGGATCGATACCTGTAAAAGTCAACAATTTAGACTATGCCTTCCAAGGCCATGCATACCTAGAAGAAC
>CAZKUB010000133.1:0-3318 GCA_964555835.1 uncultured Thermoplasmatales archaeon | reverse complement strand
GCTTTGTCTCCCCATCTCAAGATAATGTGGAAATCTATTCAAAATCTTCTTTTTTTATTGATGTTTACAACGAAAGGATGATCTGCGGCAATAGTTGGTGGATTAAACGTTGCAGGTCTTTTAAGAAGAATCTTTCTTATATAAATAAAGATAAAAGTGGGAAGTATAATGTTATACAAGAAAAAAACCTGAAAAATAGTTATTTTCATGCCGACAAGACCGGCGGCTGGAAGCATGGCCACCAAGGCCAGCGGAATCATAATTCCTATGGAGTAAATAACCATGGCTGGCTGATGAAGACTATTGACATACTTGTTCATCATCTCCCGGGTGCCTTCAAGAGCGACATCTAAAGCACGGTTCAAAGTAACTATTCTAGACGGTTCATTTTTTTCTTGAACTGAGCTTCTTATAAGATGCAGCGCTCTTTTGAAATATTCGCTCCACTTACCCCAACTAGTGGCAAAACTAGTAAGCGCATCATCTATACCATGATATACTCTTATTTGCATATCCCATAGCATTTTACGAAGGTCATAAGCAAGAGATGTATTAGATTCAGAAGCTGCAAATTTTACACTATTCTCCAGATTTGGAACAAGCTTTAGATACATCACAAGATAACTAAGAACTTCTGGAATATCACCTAACGAATGAATCTTAATGTATCTTGCATATGTTTTTGGATAATTTGCTAAAAAATTCATGATAAGTATCGGAAAAAAGATGGTGACAGAGAACATCAAAATAATAGTAAAAACATCTATTTTATCAATATTAAAACCATAGCTTAAAAAAATTAATAAATCAAAAAATAAAAGCAGAATAAAAGAAATAAAAGCACCGGTATACGAAAGAAGTAAAATATCATAAGGCTCTACTTGAAGATCTGAAAAAATAAGATTATCTATATATTCATTTGAAAAATATTTCTTTATTTTTTCTTTGGTTTTGTCATTGTATCTCACAAGCCATGTAAAATATTTATTTGCAATTTTTGCATATTTTTCAAACCAATGTACTTCTTTTTTCATTGTTTTTTCCCAATATATACTTCAAACCATTCCAACCATCTTGCCCATACTTTTTCGTAATTTACCTTTTTATCTTCCATTTTACTTTCTTCAATAAACATCCAAAAAGCATTATTCGCATCCATATTTGGTTGTGCTTCTAAAAGCTCGGGTTTGTCTTTGCTGTTTTTAACAATTGTTTTTTTGATATTTGTCCTTAACCTAATATTTTGAAGTGCTTTTTCAACATTTATCCCCCATTTTTTTGATATGTTCTCAATTACTTGAGACTGACCCATATCAAGTAAATTTGTTGCTAAAAGAGCATCCTGTGAAGCATTATATTTCATGATGTCTTGAAAGACTTTATCCGGGTCAGGGTCTTTCGTCCAACCTGTTTTTGTTATTTCTGATATTTGAATAACTCTTCTTTTTCTATCTATTCCACCATCAGCACGTATGGGAGCTGCAATTACTACAGCGTCAACTGCTTTGAAACTAGTTGAAGGAACTCCTATATCAAATACAACTCTTTCATATACATCCCTAGTAGTAGAGCCATGGATTGTACCCATTATCAAGTTTCCAGCAGCACCCACTCTCATAGCCTCAAATAAGACTTTTGCCTCTACGCCCCGTACCTCTCCAATTATAAGTACGGATTCACCTAGTCTAAGAGCAGTTCGTAATGCATCTGTTGGTGTAACCTCAGTGGATGCTCCTCCAGATGATATTGATTTTGTGATTAGAGATTGAATTTTATAACCATATTTTTGAAGAGATTCTACAGAGATTTCAGGAGTATCCTCAATTGTAAGTATTCTAAAACGCTGCGGTATTTCAAGAATTAAAGCACCTAGAAGAGATGTTTTTCCTGCGCCTCTGCTTCCAGCAACCAAAAGTGATGCCTGTCCATCTACTAAAAAGCTTAAAAAACCTGCAGCCTCAGCAGACAGCATATTATTTGAAACAAAATGAGAAAGAGTCCAAGGTTTCTGACGATGTCTGCGTAAAGCAAAAGCAATTCCCTTTGGAGTTAGAGGATTTGATATTGCTGCAACACGGGTGTGATAACTCTCTAGATCCATATCAAGAACAGGAGCTGCTTCTGAAAATGCTCTTCCAGAAATTGTTCTGAATCGTGATGCAAGAGCATCGATATCACCATTGGAAAGATAAATATTTGAAGCATATTCTTCCCCTTCTACCACAATATGAAGAGGATTATTCATAACTGGCGCATTGATATAAATGTCTTGTATTCTTTGATCAGTCAAAAGATCTTCAAGTATTCCAAAACCTGCGGTGTATCTAGAAAAGATATCAGATAAATATTCAATTCTTGATGCAGAAAGAGAAAGATTCATATCTTTTGAAAAATCAGCTATTACAATCTTACCAAGTCTCTGAAAATATTCACGAGCAGAGTTTGCATCCATAAAAGAAGCATCTTTTGGACGATGACGAGAAAGATACATTTTAACTTTTTCAAGAAGATACAGCTCCTCACGAGGAAGATTATATTCTGGTGGTACAACAAAATAGAGTTTTTCAGGTTTTGTCTTAAGAGTATAAAGAGTTACATTCATTGGACGTCTGCCTTTTCTTCTAACCTCATATGATTCGAGAAAAATTGCATCATGCGGTGGTTCAAGTTGTATGTATGAATCGATAAAACCTGGTCTTACATAAGGCCGAATATAGTTTCTATAAAAAAGATCAATCGAAAAATTTTCAAGTTGTATATATTTTGAAAATTCTGCTTTTGATATCATCTCATCTATTAGATTTGTATAGCTTTTTCCACATTTTATACACCCAGCATTTTTCTTTGCTTTTGAATCGTGTATTTTTTTAAGATATAAGAAAGAAAGAACTGGATTCATTTTGGATATATCTATTATTTTCTTAAGCTGTGAATATCTTTGTGAGTTGCATTTTTTGCATATCTCAGTGTTTTTTCCAGGTAAATCTAAGTTTATATATGTGCTTAAAGCATCTATAAAATTTGTTAAGCTTTTAAGCATCTCCATCTCTTGATCTTGAAAAACTTTTACAAATACATGATTAAAAATAACCCTGGTTACAATATTTTCATTTTGTATTATTTTGAAAATATTTTTTCTACACTCTTTGTCAAAAATTGTGGAGTTTCCTTTTATACAAGTTCTGCAATTGATTATAACTGTTTTGCTTCCAGGTGTTTTTTTTATATTATATTCACAAACCATAATTGCTTATACATCCTAATTTTTCAGACAGATGGTTGTATTTTTTTATAAATATAAAATAGATTTTGTTATAA
>CAZKUB010000132.1:0-2063 GCA_964555835.1 uncultured Thermoplasmatales archaeon | reverse complement strand
AATCCCAGCCTCCTGCAAAACCACAGACACCATCTGGTCCTAGTTCATTTAGAATTGGAGTTTCGCAGACTTTTACCACTTCAACAACAGACCCCGAAGGAGATAAAATATACTATATGTGGGACTGGGGTGACGGAAGCAACAGCGGATGGCTTGGGCCGTTTAACAGTGGAGAAACAGCATCAGCTACAAACACTTGGAATAGTAGAGGAGATTATGTAATAAGGGTTGTTGCAAGGGATGAACCTGGTCAACTAAGCCCCTGGTCAGATCCTTTTCCAATTACCGCAAGTCTCTCGCTTAGCTACGTTGTTAAACAGATATTGTCAACAATTCGACAGCAAAATCTAAATATGCAGGATTTTTCTTTACTTGAGATGCTAGTCGGTTATACAACATAATCTCTCTTTTTTTACACATCATCACAAATATCAATATGGATATTTCTTACCAACACTCTCAGTAGAGGCAAGAGCCGCGATAGCGCCTTTAGCACAAGCAGTCACTACTTGCCTGAGACCACCCGTGATGTCTCCTGCAGCATAAGTTCCTTTTATGTTTGTTCTTCCTTGATCATCAGTTATAATATAGCCTTTATCATCTATTTTTATACCCATTTTTTTTGCTAAAAAACTCTGTGGTTCTTCACCAACTGAAATAAAAACACCATCAACTTCAATATCAAATACTTTACCTGTCGCTGTATCCTTCAAACTAATATTTTCTACTTTTTTTGTACCATTTATACTCTCGACTATTTTGTTAAAAAGAAAAACAACACCTTTATCCTCAGCTTCTTTTTCATAGGCTTTCTCTGCACGAAACATATCACGACGATGAATAAGATAAACCTCTTTGCAGCCGATCTGCTTGAGATAAACTGCTTCAATAAGCGCTGAATTACCACCACCGACAACTGCTACTTTTTTGCCTTTAAAAAAGAAACCATCACATGTAGCACAATAGGATACACCTTTTCCAAAAAATTCTTTTTCACCAGGGGCACCTAATTTTTTATAATCTGTACCCATACAAAGAAGAACTGCTTTGACAGAATATTTATTTTTACTTGTCTCAATCGTGAAAACATTATCTTTTTTTACAACATCTTTTACTTCTTCACCAAACTTAATTTCTGCATATTTACTTGCATGAGCTTTCATTTTTTCAACAAGTTCAAAACCGGAAATAGATTCAAAACCAGGATAATTTTCGATATTTGGCGAGCTTGCTGCAAGCCCACCACCCATGCCTTTATCAAAAACAATAGTTTTAACACCAGCACGCTCTGCATAAATCGCAGCGGTGTATCCTGCAGGTCCTGCACCTATTATAGCCAGTTCGTAGTTCATAAACAAACACCCAAAAACATTTTTTGTATATTTAGTATTTATCAAAGCAGTTTTTCTTTTAAAATATTATATGCCTCCTCTGCTGAATCAATATTTTCAAGCATTTTTTCAAAAGGACAGATATCATCACCAGAACGATTCTTGATAAAAGGTATCATATTATCAACTTGAGAAAGAATACCACATAATATCAGCAGTGCAATACCAGTTTTTGTACCCTGCGGCGAATAAACCGCCTGCACTTGTGAATAGATACATAGCAGAGATGATGCTTTTCCAAGAATTTTATCACCAATTATACTACCATGTATATCTTCATCAAGCTCTTCTATCACTTCAAGGAAAGGTTTTATACCATCGCCTTTTTTCTTACAAATTATCTGATTGTTTTTAACAACTACAACAGCATAATCCGAGTTGTTTATAGCATCACTTGCTAGTTTTAAACCAGAAATTATTTCTTCGCCGACCATTAAAATCTAAATACCCCTAACGCCGCAATGCTTAAAAAAAGGTTTGACCTCCTCAAGAGTAGCTAAAAGTTTTTCTTTTGGATATGATTTTACATTCTTAAGATCAGAAGACAATGTAGGAGTATTATTTTTGAATTGCTGAAGAAAATATTTTTCAGAACCCTCGAGCCATCTGCCGATTTCTTTTATATCCTTTTTAGTAAGAAAGCCGGGAACAAAAGTTGTTTTAAACTCATAA
>CAZKUB010000131.1:0-5242 GCA_964555835.1 uncultured Thermoplasmatales archaeon | reverse complement strand
GTTTAAGGGATAAAAAAAATTATAATAAATGCTCTTAGAATCTGTTATATTTGTCAAGCAAAAGCTAAAAACATCATACTTATTTCTCAAACCTGTTTTAAATATGTTAAAAACAACGATACTGGACGGATACATCGATGAGCCCACATGCCTGGGAGTTCCACCATACATCAGCCCATACCCTAGATACATTGCAGGTGCTATAAAACTTCATGACAAAAAAAACATTGTAAATTATCTTACAATCGACCAAGTAAGACAAAACCCAGAAAATATAGATTTTCTTTCTCAAAACGATCTATTAATTGTAATTGCAGGAACGTCTGTTCCTGGAAAATATCTATCTGGTTATCCTGCAAGTCCAAACGAGCTTAAAAAAATACTGGAAAAACTTCCTGTTAAAAAAATCCTCACAGGTCCTGCAGCAAAACACGGTTTTGGAATACAAGGTGGAAGAGCAACTAGGGATATAAGTTTTCTAAAAAATATATTTCACTTAATAGTTCCAGGGGATGCAGAAGTAGTAATTCATAATTATCTTGAAAACAATCTAAGACCATATAACATTGATACAGAAGAAAAAAGAAAAAAAGCACATAACATAAGAGCCTATGCAAATCTTGGAAGTAGTATTGTAAAAAATCATCCGAACTATCCGGATTATCTGATATGTGAAATTGAAACCTATAGAGGATGCCCCAGAGCAATTGTTGGAGGATGCAGCTTCTGCAGTGAACCAGGTAAAGGCCTTCCTGATTTCAGACCAATAGATGATATTGTAGAAGAGATAAGATGTTTATACAACAATGGAATCAAGCATTTCAGACTTGGAAGCCAGCCGTGTATTTTTTCGTATCAAAGCATTGATGCAGGGGAAAAAGAATTCCCCAGACCAAATCCAGACGCCCTTGAGGAACTATTTTCAAAGATAAGAAAAGTAGCCCCTGCGCTTTTAACACTTCATATTGATAATGCAAACCCTGGTGTTATCGCAAGATACCCTAAAGAGTCAAAAAACATTGCAAAAACAATTGTAAAATATCATACCGCTGGTGATGTTGCCGCGATGGGTGTGGAAAGCATTGATCCAGAAGTAATCAAAAAAAACAATTTGAAAGCCTCAGAAGATGAGGTCTTAGATGCAATTAAAATCATAAATAGCGTTGGTGCAAAACGTGGTAGTAATGGTTTACCTGAGCTTTTACCTGGACTTAATTTTGTATTTGGACTTACAGGTGAAACAAAAAAAACTTTTGAGATGAATTTTAATTTTTTAAAAAAAATCCTAAACAGTGATTTGTTGCTTCGTAGAATTAATCTTCGCCAGGTGATACCAATACCAGAAACTGAGATGTACAAAACAGGGACAAGACTTGTAAACAGACATAAACCGTTGTTTAAACATTTTAAATACAAGGTTTCAACAGAAATAGAAAGACCCATGCTTAAAAAAATAGTTCCACCAGGGACAGTTCTAAAAAATGTTTATCTTGAAAAACAAGATGGAAAAACAGTTTTTGCAAGACAACTTGGAAGTTATCCATTGCTTATAGGAATCCCTGGTGTTACTGATTTAAACAAATTCATCGATGTTAAAATCACTGATTATGGCTATCGCTCCATTACAGGTATTCCATATCCGCTGGAAATCAACACTGCCAGTCGTGAAACATTAGAAAGTATTGCGGGTCTTGGGAAAAAAAGAGTGATTAGACTTCTTGCAGGTAGACCGTTTAAAACAAAAGAAGAAATATTAAAAAGTTTAGATGACAAAACTGTTGCAGATGAGTTTTTGAAGTTTATACAATGAAAAAAACTTATTTTATATTTTGATACATCTCCACGATAAATGGTTTAGTATCGGGAAGGTTTTTTGTAATAATCTTCCAGACGATAGAAAGATCAACACCAAAATAGCCATGGGCTATTATATTTCTCAGACCAATCATTCTATTCCATGGAATTGACTTGTATTCTTTTCTTGTATCCTCTTTAATATTTTTTGAGGCTTCACCAATAATTTCAAGGTTTCTTACAACAGCATCGATAACCATTTGTTTTTCTACAAAGTCGCCGTAGCATAAATCCTTGGTATAACATTCAATTCTATCAATACACTCAAGGATATCTTCTAAAAACAATTTATCTGATCTTTTCAAGCGTAAACAACCTCTTTAAGAATCGAGTCTTTCAACTGAGGCTTTAATGCTTTAATTGTTACTAAATCAACTTTTAAGCCCAGTATCTTTTCAAGATATTCTTTCAAATCTACAAACTCCCATCCTATATCACTAGAAAAAGTAACAAGTATATCTATATCGCTATATTTAGACTGCTCATCTCTTGCATATGAGCCAAATATGCCTATTTCTTTTACATCATATTTTTTTTTAAGAAAAGATTTTTTTTTCTTTATTATTTTTTCAAGTTCTTTTCTTGTTTTCATAATCTAACCTTATTTATATAATATATTCTTTGCATATATAAAAAATGTTCTAATCTGCTAAAAAATGACAACTTAAAATTAGGAAAAAAGTATACAGGGGTTTGAGAAAACCATGGAAAAACAAATAAATAAACTTGAAGAAAAAATCAAATACATCTTTAAAAACAAAGAGTTTTTAAAAAATGCATTAACACATAAAACATATGCTTTTGAAGCAAAAACACCAATTGAGTACAACGAAAGACTTGAGTATTTGGGTGATAGTATTCTTGGTTTTGTTGTTGCAGAGACTCTTTATAAAACAAACAGGTATTTTTCAGAAGGAGAACTAACAAGAAGACGCTCGCAGCTTGTAAATAATAGTTTTCTCTCGGAAAAAGCAAAGGAGTTGAAACTTGGAGATTATATTTTTCTAGGTAAAGGTGAAACACTTCAGAATGGTTTTAATAACCCAACAAATCTTGCAAATGCTTTAGAGGCACTCATAGGTGCAGTTTATCTAGATTCAGATCTTGAAACTGTTAGAAAATTTATAATGAATAATATTTTTGATGAAATGAAAGTTTTTTAGTTTTTAATCATATAAACAAAAAGAGTCTCGTCATCAAAACTGTTTTTAGAAACAATTTTGTATTCTAAATTATTTTTATTAAGAATACTGCAAAGTTTATTTTCATCAGAAAGAGAGCTGAAAATAAAATATGCTCTACCTTTTTCTTTTAAGAAAACACTAGTTTTTTCAATAAACACACTTGTTAAAGAAAGCCCGTCTAGACCACCGCTTACGGCTTTGTCAAACCAACCTGAACCATGAATGTATTCCTCAGGTTTTGTAGGAAGATACGGTGGGTTAAAGATTATTACATCAAATTTTTCATTGAAATTTAAAACTTCAAACATGTCACCAAGCCTTATATCTATGCTTCCGTAAAGTTTTGATTGATTTGCAAGATAGTTCTTTTTTACAAGTTCAACTGCTATGGGGTTAATATCACAGCATACACCATCATGACCTTTTTTTGCTAGATATAAACTGATGATTCCTGTACCTGTGCCTATTTCAAAGAATCTTTCGTTTTTTTTGATATCAACAGAGTCAAGCAAGAGAAAAGTATCCTCGCTGGGTTCATATACTTCTTTATGTGTGTATATCTGTAAATCTTTGAAATTAAAGCTATTCATACTCAATAAGTAATACTTTCAATATGTTTAAAAAGGTTTATAAATTAAAAGACATGTACACCTAATTATGCAGGAGAGGACTAAAGCACAAATTACAATTGGTTTATTAGCTTTTTTTTCATCAATGTGGATATTGATAGAACAAGCAAAATATTATACAAACCCGTTGTATGTAGTTGGCTATATTTTGTTGTTGCTAGCAGTAATGCTAATTCTTTCATATGTGATAATTGCGTTACTTGAATGGATTCGTGTATTTGAACTAAAAGTAAACGCGATACTTACACTGATTGTTCTAACATCATTTATGCTTTCATTAACATTCTATATTATTCTAAATAGTACTTGAAAAAAACTGTAATATTGCTCATGGTTTTTTATTAATTTTCTTTAATATATCACTAAAGTTTTCCTGGCTTTTACGAATCATGTTCTCAGCGATTTTATGAGCTGTAATATTTTTTATAACAATTGTTCCACCGGTTCTTCCATCTTCAAAAGTTGTTGGAACGATTTTTATGCTGAAAAAATAGATTTCTCCATCTTTTTCAATGTCAGTTTCTTGTTTAAAGCGTTTACCTTCAAGGGATTCTTGTATTCCTACTATCAGCTCTGAGCTGTCTTCAAAAATTCTAAATATTATATTATTTAGTTTGTCACCTATTATATTTTCACGGTTTTTGTTTAAAAAATCCAGAAAGGAATTATTGATAAGTGTTATTTTTAGATCCGCGTCAAAAACAAGTATATAATCAGATGTATGATTTATCATATCACATATAGGCACTCTTTTTGATGGGAAAAAAACTTTTGCAGGGCCAAAGGTTATCATTTCAACTTGTCCAGAAATTCTCATTATATCAAGATATTTTGCAACTGAGTTTCTGTTTATTTTGATTTTATGGGATATATCAGTAACAGTCATCCCTTTGGGGTTCTGCTGGAGAACACGTTTGATTATCTCGATTTCATGTTGGTACCCATCCATTAATATGATATCTATTCTGCTATATTTATGCATTTCTCTATTGATATGCATATTTGCCATGCAAAGAACGAAATATTTAAATACTAAATACACAATATACCATTTGCAAGGCGATAATGCATTGCAAAAGGTGAGGAAAAAAATGATGAACTTCACAAGCCACACAACAAAGCTTTCCCAAACGGGAAAACTCAAGGTGAAGTTCACTAAAAATCCAAATTACAAACAAAAAACTCGGGGGAGTAATAATGTGCCGATCAAATATCCATGTGCATCCCAGTCCAATTTTCCTCACATATTTGACGGTATACATAAGCAATCCCAACATCGTCAAAAATCCTTTCCAAAAATGTTCCTCCCGGAATACAAAAGAGGTGCCTCCCATCACACATCCCGTCTCTCATCCTCTTTTTCCTTTTAGGAAAATAAGAGGTGCCTCTTCTAATTTTTAAACATACTAAAAAACAACTAATTTTTTTGTATAACAACATTTTAAAAAACATTGTACATTCCACTCTACAAGGATGTAAAATATTATGAAGATTGGACTAGTTTCAATGAGGCCGAAGATCGGTGATAAAAAAGCAAACCTTGCAAAAATTAAAAAATATATTGAAAAAGAAAAA
>CAZKUB010000130.1:0-4754 GCA_964555835.1 uncultured Thermoplasmatales archaeon | reverse complement strand
ATACAAATATTAAAACAGCGGTGATTAACAACAATATTTCAAAACCAGGCGTAACTTTATCATTTTCTTCTTTATCATTTTCAACTGGGATATCATTATCATCACCGTTACTATTTTCATCATTATCATCAATTATCTCAAATGAAGGATGTTGCCAACCTAACTTTGGATAATCATTAACTTCATCTATAAACCATGTTTCATTATTAAAATCTCCAATATTTTCTATATTCCAACCAGCGTTACTAAATGTTGACAATGTTTTCATTTCAGCTGTGGTTTTAGATATTACCTTGCCAGTATCACTTTGTCCTGATGTTTCACTATCATAAAATGAATTAATGATTTTTCCAGTAAAAGCATTATATCCAACTAGACCACCAACACTACTCTTTCCAGTTATACTTCCTGTTGAGTAGGAGTTGGTGATTGTTGCATAATGATGATTAGTTCCAACTAGACCACCAACACTATCATCTCCAGTTATACGTCCTGTTGAGTAAGAATTTGAAATAGAACCAAGATTCCGTCCAACTAGACCACCAACACGATCATTTCCAGTTATACTTCCTGTTGAGTAGGAATTAGTGATTGTTCCATCATCATAATTATATCCAACTAGACCACCAACACTACTCTTTCCAGTTATACTTCCTGTTGAGTAGGAATCAGTGATCGTTCTCCTATTTAGTCCGACAAGACCACCAACACGATCATTTCCAGTTATACTTCCTGTTGAGTAGGAATTAGTGATTGTTCCAAGATTCCGTCCAACTAGACCACCAACATGATGACTTCCAGTTATACGTCCTGTTGAGTAAGAGTTAGTGATCGTTCCATAATTTACTCCAACTAGACCACCAACATAATGATTTCCTGTTGTATCAACATATTCCAAAAATACATTACTTATTTCACTTTTTGAACCAGTGTATCTAAACAAAGCTATATAATCAGCATCATCTCTATCAATAAATAAATTAGAAATAGTGTAATCATCTCCATCAAATGTTCCTGTAAATTGGTCTTGGAGTTTTCCTATTGATTCCCAACCATCACCAACGTTATAATCAGTATAACCCTCAGTATTACTATCAAGATTATTAATCAAAATAAAATTCTTATTAAGATGATTACGAACATTGTTCAAATGATGCCAATTAGATATATGATACGGATTATTACTGGTACCATCTCCTCCAGCATAAAAAGTATCTTCATTATTTGAACTATCAGCATTAACAGAAACCATGCTAAATAGAATTGTTACTAACAAAAACCCTAAAAGGACTGATATAGTTTTTTTCATCATTTTATACTCGATCTCCGTATTTCTAAACAACTATTTTTTAATAATGGTTTACACAAAAACATAATAAAAACCCTTGTGTTTTGCTAGATTTTGATACAAAGTTTATTTAGTTTTTTCTTCTTCAGCTGTTTGGACCTGTAATGTTGAGCCGTCTTTCTTTTCAATTGTTACTTTTGTACCCACAGGGATAACCTTATCTGATTTTGCATGCCAAAGCTCTCCTTTAAACCTTACATAACCTGGTTTATCAGGGCTTATCCTGTCAACTGTCTCAGCAGTTTCACCTACGAATAAACCGATAGCATGTCTTTTTTTGCTTATCTTTAGGATCTTATACAGTAAGAATATAAAAAATCCTGCAAATAATCCTACTATTAACAGAAGAACTATTATTATTGTATCTATCCAGGCCGTAGTTATCACCCATTCACGTGTTGCATATGTTGGAACAAGAAATACAGCTCCGATAAATAAAGATATCAGTCCTCCTGCACCTACCACGCCGAAACCTGGGATGACAAAAAACTCAAGCAGAAGCAGGATACTACCAAGTGCTAAGAATAGTAGACTAATTTCAGATATGGCAAAACCAGAGCCTGCTAAAGACAAGACAATTGCGATAACACCAAATACTTCAGCGCCAAACCCTGGAGAAGAAATACCAAATATTAATGCAAAGATACCAAGCATCAATAATACAGAAGTCAGCAATGGATTTGAAATAAACCTTAAAAAACGTATCCTTAGCGAAGGAGAATATGTTATAATATCTGGATTTGATAAAGAAAGGGTTACGCTCTCCCCTTTTATCTGTATTGTTTCTCCATCAAGCTGCTGCAATAACGAGTCAAGATTATCAGCAACATATTCGATCATTCCTAAACGCAGTGCTTCTGAGGCATTAACATTACGATTTTTAGTGACAAACTCTGCGGCAAGAGTTGCATTACGATTATGTAGATTTGCCCGTTCTTGAATCCAGCTGACCAATGCATTAATTGTTTTTGTATCATTGATCAACCGTGTACCGGTTGCTGTTACCCGAACAGGTTGACAGGAGCCGATAACACTAAAGTTTGTCATAGCTGCAACAGGCGTACTAACCAGTATAAAAGTCCCCGCGGACCATGCTGCAGCACCTGTTGGATATACATATCCGACAACAGGAATATCACTATTCAAAATAAGCTTTGATATACGTTTCGTCTGATCTAATCCACCTCCCGGTGTCTCCAGGATTAGTACTATTATTTCAGCATTTTTGTTATCTGCCAGTTCAAATGACTCCTTAACAATTTCAACAGTGGATTCATCGATAACACCTGTTATTTCAACGAGTATGACAACATCATCTGCTTCAGCATGTACCAGTGGTTGAAAAAAAACAATAAAAAAAAGAAAGAGAAAAAGTAGAAAAATGATTGGTTTCATACTCATTTTTTCTTCACATTAACTGCTTTGGCAATACCTGCCACCTGGCCTATATCTCCACCTGGGACGACGATAAGATTTCCTTCTCTGGCGATTTCAGCTAATGTTTGCAGCTCCCTTAACCTTAAAGCCATCGGTGTTTTTTCATATAACTTAGCAGCATCAGTCATTCGTTTTGATGCCTGATATTCACCTTCAGCGATAATAAATCGCGCTCTTTTTTCCCGTTCTGCTTCAGCTTGTTTTGCCAATGCCCTCAGCATAGACTCAGGTATTGATACATCACGGATGGTTACAGCAGAGACTTTGATACCCCATGGGTCTGTAGCACTGTCAATAATTGCCTGCAGGCTTTTATTTAATTCTTCACGGTTGGATAAAAGTTTATCTAAACTCTGTCTACCTAAAACATCTCTCAGGGTTGTTTGTGCTTGAAGCCCGGTTGCCATCTCATATCGTTGTACTTCAACTACGGCTCTTTGAGGGTCGACTATTCTGAAATAAACCACTGCATCAACATCAACTGTTACGTTATCCTCAGTTATCACTCTTTGTTTTGGAACATCAATTACCCTTGTTCGCAGGTCAAGCTTGATAATTGAATCAATAACAGGGATGATGAATACTAAACCTGGACCTTTTATTCCTTGTAATCTTCCCAGTCTAAAAATAACTATACGTTGATATTCAGCCATGATCTTTATGGCCGAGGCTAACACTAGCACTAAAAACAAAAGCACTACAAAGATAATGTATACGATCATATTTTTTTTCCCTCAAAACTCATATTTTAGAACAAGTATCCTTTTATAAATTTGACCTTGATGTTATGATTTATAACAAAATATGGTTTTTTTGCTACAAAATAATACAAAGACTATTTTTATCATATAAAATAAATATTTTATTGCTTTGTAAAAATCATTTTTGCTCCAGATAGAGTTTCCGATAGTGTTAATGTTTTATCGTTGTTGGAAAAAGTATAATCAAATGAGGCAAGGCCAAAATCCGCGGATGAAATAATTAATTCACCGTCTTTTATATTCCAAATACCATCTGCTTTTTCTTCTACATCGTTGTAAAAACCAACTAGCTCAAATGTTTTATCTGAGAAAAAAGTATAATATGCAGTAAGTATCATTCCCTCTGCGGGCTCATAATACATCCAAGTACCAATTAATTTCTCCTCATCTGATTTTGAAGTACAACCGCTTAAACCTATAGTTATAAGTATAACAATTATTCCAACTATCAATATTTGTTTTTTCATCTTTTTTCCTTTATAAAACTAATATTTTAGAAATTACGTCCGCAATAAGGACACAATTGAGCATCAAATGGTATACTTCGTCCACAACCCGGGCAATGTCTGCTGGAGTAAGTAGATGTAGGTTGAGTTGTATTATAATGATGGATTTCCTTTACTGAGCTACCTGAGATAAAAAAACCTATGATGAAAATAACTAAACCAATCAAAAACAAAGGAGCGGTGCAAAAAATTCCAAAACCTAAAGTAAAAATAGTAAAAAATATTGAAACTAACATCAATAATGCACCACCAAGTATACAGCCTGTATTCATTTTTTCAATCTCAAATCCATGTGTCTAAACATTTATTCTTTTATAATGGTTTACACAAAAACATAATAAAAACCCTTGTGTTTTTTGTATATATCATAAAATAAAATATTTCTTAAGTTGACAACAACTGATCATAAGTCAAAGGTAAAATTTATTCATGAACGATTTAATTCATGACTCTTTAGCCAGTACTGTTCTTACTTGTGGAAATTCATCCCAAAACAAGGTTAAAGTATTTTCATTATCAGAAAATCTACAATACATATTAAAATAGGAATCTGTATGATTTGGACCGAAGTACACGACGAGTGTATTTTCTTCTATTAGATAAGTATAATTTCTATAAGAAAAAACTTTTTCTTCATAATCGTAATCAGTTCCTGTAAAATCATAATTTATATCATAAATCCAACTATCATAAAAGGTATAT
>CAZKUB010000129.1:0-19302 GCA_964555835.1 uncultured Thermoplasmatales archaeon | reverse complement strand
TTAAACGGAGCAAGAGGTGTTATTATCATTGCTTTTAAACTAGGGTCAAGAATAGGCCCGCCTGCGCTAAGCGAGTAACTTGTGCTACCTGTTGGTGTTGAGATTATCACGCCATCTGCGCCATAAGTTTCCAGGAGCTCTCCTTGTATTAAAACTTGAAGATAGATAATCTTTGCAATCCTAGATGTTTGCACGGTCACTTCATTTGCAGCATCCGGTAATCTTTTCTCATCAACAACTATTTTTAATTTTGATCTTTCTTCAATATTATATTTGCCACTTATCACCTGTTTAACTCCTTCTTTTGCGTATTTTGATTCAACCTCTGTTAGAAAACCCATGCCCCCTGAGTTTATTGCAAAAACCGGTTTTTCTATCTTTGCAAGGGCTCGCAGTATTGTTCCATCTCCTCCAATAGTTATAACAACATCTGTGTTTTTGTTGATGTCCTCCATAGTGTATCCTTTTATATTTTTGTTCTTTGCAAATTTTTCTTCAGGAAAAACTTCGTATTTATCTGATAAAAAACCATATATATCCTCTGCAACGGAGCATGCTTTTTTTACATGATAGTTGCAGATAAGACCCCATTTCATTTCTTTTTTAACTCCTTAATTTTTTTCCTATGTTTAATCAAGGCATTTAGTTTTGTAGATATTGGTAAATGTTTTGCAACTTCTTTTACAAGACCATGTGTACTTATTTCATCGAATTTTACTTTTTCAAGGGCATGAGCAAGTTTGTTAAATGTTTTATCATCCATCTCAAGCAGTAGTTCTTTTACAAGATAATTACGTTTTATCTTCTGACCAAATGCTTCTTTCCAACCTTTTTCGTATTCAGATAAAAACTCGGCGCTGAATTCTTTTTTCTTTACCGCTTTTGCAATTACGTTACCTGCGATTTTGCCTCCTTCTAAACAGTGTGTAAGCCCACCACCGGTTATTGGGTCGACATGTCTTGCGGCGTCTCCTACTAAGACAATATTGTCTGCAACTGTTTGCTCTGCAGGGTTTGATACAGGTACTGCTCCTGCGAGGAAGCGAAGGCTTTTTCCTTTGTTTAATCTTGGGTCGTTTTCTATAAATCTATCAAGTAGTTTTTTTGCCATTCCTGATTCTGAGAGGCTTGCAAGTATTCCGATTCCTACATTTGCGATTCTTTTTCCTTTTGGAAATACCCATATATATCCGCCAGGCGCTATTTCTTTTCCAAGGTAAAATTCACAATAGGCATCTTTTATGTCAATGTCTGTGAGTGTATACTGGCAGCATGTTTCTAGATCTTTTGGATTTAACTTTGTGTTTATTCCTGCCCATTGAGCCACTTTTGAGTCTACACCATCTGCAGCAACTATAATGTCGCATTCTATTTCTAGCTCTTCATCAAAATGTTCGGCTTTTATACCTTTGATTTTATCTCCATCTTTTATGATTCCAACGGCTTTTGCGTTCATCATAAACGTGGCACCTGCTTTTATTGCACGGCTTGCAAGTTCTTGATCAAAAATATCGCGATATATTACATAACCTGTCTCGTTTCCAGCTTTTTCAGCTGCAAGGGTTACATAGGTTTTATCTGGTGAGTATATTCTTGCGCCATCCATTTTTCCCGCTATCCAGCGTTTTCCATCAATTATGTCCCAGTCGTCGATTTTTCTGCTAATTCCTTCGCCGCACAGGACAGGAACGCCGACTTCTGCTCTTCTCTCAATGACAAGTACTTTTGCGCCTCCATCTGCTGCAAATCTTGCAGTAACACTTCCAGCAGGTCCACTTCCGACAACAACGACATCGTATTTCATTTTCATTGGGCATCACCACTTATGGCACCGACAGGGCATGTTCTTATACAAATCGTACAGCTTATACATTTTTCAGGAGTAATCTGTGCTTTACCTCCGATCCATGAAATCGCGTCTTGTGGGCATACAGATATGCATCCACAGCATGCTAAACATTTTTTATTATCGACTTTTGCTTTAGGCTTTCCCATGACTTTCACCACGTTTTAATCCAGATGCAATTAGATGAGCTACTCTAATAGGCTCTGGGACAACACCCCTTATTGTTGATATCTTTATTATTTCTTTTGCCTTGCTTATAGGCAATCCTGCACATTTTATAAATATAGGGTTATGCTCTGTTTCAACTTTAGAGAGTCTGCCTTTTTTTATGATATTTAATCTATCTTCCCAGTCTTTAAAAGTCTTTTTCAAAGCTTTTTCAATTTTTACAAAGTCAGGCTTATCTCTTGTAATAGTTATCACCGGGATTTTTGTATAAGAGTATAACTCATTTATATCTACAACGTTAAAACCACCTAAACAAACACCATCAAGAAGAACGGCTTTCAATTGTTTTTTATGACGAGTTTTTTGAATCATTTTTTTACATATAAAAGTTGCATCACTACCATCAACAGAAACTTGATCATGTAAAATACATTCAATGTAGCTTGAACCACGCATAACTACGCCTATGGCTGAAGAATATTTATCATTGAAAGAGAAGGGAGAATCATCGATACCAAGAATCCTTATTTCTCTTTTCATGTATGCGCTATAATCTTATTTACACTTTTAAAACGTTTACCTGAATTTTTTCGACAAATATAAATCAGAGAACAATATGACCAATTCAATAAACATGGGGGAAAAATTATGAAAAAAATAATAGCAATAGTGGTAGGCATAGCTTTTATAGCAAGTTTAGGAACAATAGCATCAGCCCAATCAGGAACAATTACAGATCCAACAGGCGATGTCATGCACTATCGCTGGCATGATGATGGATATGGATGGAGTATGAATATTGCAAACAAACCAAATATCGATATTACCGAAGTCAAGTATGTCGTGACCGGTGATACAATATCTTTATCGTTAACGGTAGCTGGAACAATCGTTAATTCTGAAGAAATGATTTATTCTGCATATTTACTTACAAGCGATTCCAGTTATAATTTTATGTATCCATTTGGTGGTGAAGGTTACGGTATTGCAACAAGTACTGTAGAAGGTGATTTTCAATTTAGTGCGGCAGATATAACAGTCAGTGGAAATACCATCACTGCAACATATGACGTTGTTGGAACCTTTTCAACGGTTGATGAGTTTTATGGTTACGCCCAAGAATACACTGTTATTGGCGATACATCTAGTGAATGGTGGGTGGATTGGGCGCCCAATGAGGAATCACCGTACCAGCCGACAGACCCAAGTGACCCGATAGACCCAAGTGACCCGACAGGTGAAACCTCTGGATCAATCACAGATCCAGCAAACGATGTATACATACCTGGAGGACAAACAGGCATTAGTAATATGCAATATCTTGATATCAGAAAAATCACCTATACTTTTGATGACAATGGACTTACGTTAACAATGGAATTACAGGGCACGGTTTCAAATTCTGATGGTGTTACGTATACTGTTACATTAGATACAGAAGATGCATCTTACGTCATGATGTATGATTGGGGCGAATGGTCAAGTGCTGCAACAAGTGAAGCCCAAGAGTTTATTCCTTATTCCGCTGAAGATGGGGCTGCATCAGGTAACACTATCACCGTGCTATTTGATACAGTTGGGTCTTCTACCACTGCTGTTGATTTCTGGGGACAAGCACTTGAGTTAGGGGGAGCTAGAGATGATGTTCCCAATGAAAATGGTGGAACAACGACACCCTCTGGAAATGGAACACCTGGCTTTGAACTCTTAGCAGTTCTTGCCGCATTAGGCATTGCACTTATCCTTATAAAAAAGAGAAAATAGAGAACTAAAAATAATGCCATTTTCATTTCTTTTCTATTATTTTTTTCAAATTAAGGGCAGATCCCCGGTAACTTGATCTATAATATTACTTGGCGCAGGACCAAGTCCTAAAACTGTTTTAGTACCCGCTGGAATTTCAGTATGCCCCGCATCTTCAACCAGATATGTAGATATTTTAAGCTGCGCTGCTTTTTCTTTTAAGACAAAAAAATCATTGACCGAGTCAACCTTTGCCACAATCTTTTTAGCGCCTTCTCTTTGCCATTTTGAAAACCATGTAGAATTATTTTTTTTTGTGGAAAGCGCGCAGCTTACAGCAGCATGAGCAACTTGTGCGGCAAGTTTTCCAGGTGAAAGTTTTAAATCAGATCTTGCAACGATCACCATTTTATATTCAAAATCCATCTTTTTCCTTATCGTATTTTATTTCTTTAAAACTTTCCTTTCTCCATTTTTCACCCATAATCTCAGCATTATAATCATCAACTAGGCCTTTTACAAGAAGGGTTTTTCCTTCGTCTTC
The DNA here is from genome assembly GCA_964555835.1 of uncultured Thermoplasmatales archaeon. Classification (GTDB taxonomy): domain Archaea; phylum Thermoplasmatota; class E2; order DHVEG-1; family DHVEG-1; genus CAZKUB01. The sequence continues at coordinate 15,001 of CAZKUB010000129.1, read as the reverse complement.
AATATGTTTTAGCGGTACTCCAAGATATCTGTTTTTTGTTTTTATAATAACTATGTCATTATCTATGCCTACGCTTTCGCCAACTTTTTTTCCTGTGCCATCTAATACAAAACGACACAAAAGACTATTTTTAAATTCTTGCTCTTTTTCGAGCTCTTCTTTCTTTTTGCCTTTGTTTCTTGAGAACATCTGTACAATTCCAATGTTTTGCAGTAACAAATGTTTTTTTAAAGAGTTAGAAAACATGCATCCCGCTCCACAGCCAAGTAACTGCGATTCTATTATAAATCTTTGGAATATTATGAATGTTTTGTAATGCTTATGCAAGAATATGATGCAGCGATTATCGGAGCAGGTCCCATTGGTGGGTTTATTGCAAGCAGACTTGCTGGAGAAAAACACAATATTGTTGTTTTTGAAAAAAAGAAAGCAATAGGCATACCAATGAACTGTGCAGGGCTTGTAACATCTAGAGTTTTTAAAGATTTTGACATTTCAAAAAAGGGAATAGTTCAAAATGAGATTAAAGGAGCACATATACACTCCCCCGGGGGCAATGTTTTATCCATCGGCGGGGATAAAATTCATGCGCTTGTTATCGATCGTACAGAGTTTGATCAAAGAATCACTCAAGAAGCAAAAAAAAGAGGAGCCAATATTCTTCTTGGAACTAAAATAGAAAAAATAATTCGCAAAAAAAACAGATTAGAATTAAAAACATCAGATGATATTAAATATTCTACTAATCTGTTGATAGGTGCAGATGGTCCTTTTTCAATAGTTCGCAGGACATTTAAAATGCCTGAGCCAAAAGAATTTTTATACGGTACCGGTGCTGAACTAACAAATACAAATCTTGATCCGGATTTCGTTCATATTTTTGTAGGAGATAAAATCGCCCCTGGCTTTTTTGCATGGATTATACCAACAAATAAAGAGGGAGACAATGCAAGAATAGGTTTATGTACAAATAAAAACTCATTTTTTTCATCTAAATATTATTTGGACAAACTCTTCAAAAATAAAGAAACATCATCTTTTATTAAAGATGCTAAACTAAAACAAAAAACAGGAGGGGCAATTCCACTGGGCTTTGTTAAAAAAAACACCATTGATAATGTCATGCTTGTAGGTGATGCAGCAGCCCACGTTAAACCCACTTCCGGTGGAGGAATCTTTCCAGGTCTTTATTGCGCAAAGCTCTGCTCTGATGTTGCTCTTGAAACAATTAAGCTAAATGATTTTTCTGCAAGTGCTCTTAAAAAATATCAAAAACTTTGCTTGAACCATGTAGGAAAAGAGCTTATTAAAGGACACTATTTCAGACATATTTCCAAAAAATTATCCGATAAACAAATTGATAAATATATACTTAAATTTTCTAACCCGCGCGTTATAGAAGTCATTAACAAATATGGAGATATTGATTATCCTTCAAAACTTGTTAAACCTTTAATTAGAAAAACACCTTACTTGTTGAAAGTACTTCCCAATTTGTTAAAATAGTTTAGATGTCTGCGCACGCTGACGTTATTTCATTTTGAGCCAGGTGGAGGCGGTATATAATAATCCTGATCTTCATAGCCCGTATCTGATTCTTCATATATCGGCTCTCTTTCTTTTGCAGATTTTCCTCCTTTTCTTTTCCTCCTGAAAAGGATTATCACAATTATCAGTATCAAAGTTACAAAGATACTTATAATACAAGGGGTAAACAGCCGGATAAGGAATAATGTCGAAGGAGTAATGCTACAGCCTAAAGCAAAGCTAAGATCAGATTCTTCAGGCGTAAGGCTTATTTCTATGTACTGTCGTCCATCGTTTGTTTGTTTAACAACTGCTTTGCCGTATTCATCATTTCCCGTTATGTCTACCCCCTTTGGAAAGATTATACGGTACGTTACAGACTGATTTTTTAACCCTTCAATATTATATATCTGGTCAGGTATTTTAAAAAAAGAGGATGTACGTGAAATATGAAAACTTGAGGAGTGGATCGAGTAAGCATGTGTTTTTGTCGTAATAGGGTTTTCAGAACTCATTTTTGATATATCTTGATCCCACTGTAACGTTTCTTGAAAGGCATCCTTGCCGACATTACCATTAACTTTAATACCTTGAATTATTCTTTGAATGTGATTCTCAAAAAATGTTTTTTCACTGTTTAAAAATTCAGCTATCTCTGACTCTTTGAAGATGTTTTCATCTATACACAAACGTAACGCATCAGAGTTTAGATATCTTATATCTACTATAGAGGGCAGTGAAAATTCTTTAGGTAATTCTGTTACGTTATAGTTTTTTTCCTTTTTTATAGTATATCCTAATACGATTTTTGGCTCACCTGTAAAAAGACTTAGAATGTTTAAATCTATACGCTCTACTTCTATTTCAATTATTGAATGAATATCTTCATTTTTGTAATCAGGAGCGTTTTCTGAAAGCATCTCTCCATAAAAGCTTTTATTTTCATTCCAGCTATAGTTATTTTTATCATTTATTACTATGCCCTCTGGCATTACAAGCGTTATATTATAGATATATCCAATATTTTTAAGCCTCTCTCCAAAGTTGATGCTGCTTTCTTTTAAATCTGCTTTTGCACCGGTGTTTACAAGACCAAATAAAGAATACGAAGACAACCCTCCTAGCAGCAATTTTATTTCATCATCCATTAAAATCGCTCTTACTGGTGTATAGGCAGCCATATTTTTAACATCATAAGGGGGGATACAATTATCTGTAGTTTCATCATCCCATGAAAAAACTAAACTTAGAGTTTGATTAAAAGTATCTGTTTCTACATGTTTTTTTATATCTTGTTCTATTTCTATAACTGTTTCTTGGTATATTTCATCCCATGAAAGAAGATTGTTTTTTACAAAAAGCCGTAAACCATCCGAAGGTACAATTTTGAGATTACTAATAAAAGCAGGTAGAAAATTATAACTACTGAGGTTTATACTATTTAGATTGATATAAGCATACAGTTCTGTTTTTTTGCTTTTTGCATCAAGATAAAAATCTAGTGTTATTTCTTCTGTTTCTAAACTACTTGTCGGGTTTTTATGATAAATCGCCAGAAAACCTTCTTTCTCAGGCAGCTCTCCACGGCTATTTAACAAAGTCCACTCTATCGTATTTTCCTTAGCTTTTCCATTTGTTAACTTAAATTCATAGTCTGCCCCAAGATTTAGTATATATGTGTTATCCCACCCATTATTTGCTTTAAAAACAAAATCGTATCTTACATGGGATCCCATGTCTAAAACACCATTTACTAGATCATGTGCATTTATAGTATCATTCAAATCAAAAAAGGCATATGTAAAATTAACAGAGTAATAATCATAAAACTTGTTATTTTTATATTCTGGCAGCTCTATTAAAGAAGTTATCTTTGATCCCGAGAAAACAGCGGTTATTTGTTCAGAGATCATAGTTTTAATAACATACTTTATAGCACCCATTACTTCAGGATTAATACTTGAAATTGTTTCAATTTGGCTTTTTGTATATATTGTACCTGGAGTAGGTAAAGTTATTTTTTCAACGTTGCATTCAACGGTTATATCTAAATCTGTAGCAGTTTTAAAGGTTATGTTTATACGTGCCTCAACAGTGTCTCTGACATCTGTTTCTGCATGTGCATTAAAGCTAAACAATATATTTAAGCATAACAGAGCTACTATCAAAATTGAAGATATGCTTTTCAAACTCATTTTTTTTATCCACCTCGTCTTTAGTTTCTTAATTAAATTAGCTAAGGCATATTAAACCTTTCTCAACGCTCTGCTAATTTTATTCGAAACAAGTAAAAACATGTTAAGTATTTTAGAATTCGTAATAAAATGTATATCTTAGGTGGAACTGCATCGGTTATCATTTCAGAAGAGCTATCAAAAATTCTTAGAGCACCCTTGGCAAAAACAATATCTAAAAGATTTCCTGATGAAGAATTCTATTTTAGAATACTTGATGATATCAAAAATAAGGCTGTTGTAATTGTACAGACGACATATCCTGATCCAAATCTGGTTGAACTTTTTTTAATACAAAATGCAGCTGAAGAGGCAGGTGCAAAAAAGATAACAGTTGTAATACCTTATTTTGGATACGCAAGGCAGGATACAAAATTTCAAGAAGGTGAAGCAGTTAGCGCCAAAGCACTAGCTAGACTAATAAGTCTGAATGCAGATGAGGTAATAACAATAGACCCTCATAAAGAACATATTCTTGATTTTTTTTCAACAAAGGCTAAAAGCGGTACAGCAGTACCAGAAATTGCAAGTTATCTAAAAGAAAAAAATATTGATATGGTACTTGCACCAGATAAAGGAGCAAAAAATCGCGCAAAAAGAGCAGCTGAGATAATAAACTGTGATTTTGACTATATGCAAAAAACAAGAATCGATGGTTCAACTGTTGAGATGAAACCAAAACAGCTTGATGCTAAAAACAAAACAGTGGCGATAATAGATGATATAATATCCACCGGTGGTACTATGGCTCTTGCAATAAAAGAGCTTAAAGGACAGGGTGCAAAAAAAGTATTTGTAGCATGTACACATGGTCTATTTGCATCAGATGCCATAAAAAAACTTAGTAGCGCAGGGTGCGACGAGATAATTTCAACAGATACAATACAAAACGAATATAGCACGGTACATACTGCTAGCTGCATAGCAAAAGTGATAAAAGGAAAATAATAAATAGAAATATGACTCTTACTTAGATAAATTATAAATAAGGCTATATTTTTACGGTGGTTGACTAAATTAGGTGAATTCAGATGCGTAAAAGGGCACAGATAAAAAGTAAGCATACACATATAGAACCAAAGCATGTTAGCTTACAAAAAACACCTAAACGTGAAGAAAAAAGCAGATCATCAGTTAAAAATTGGTGGGTAGCATTAATTCTACTTGGGGTTTTTTTTCTTGTTTTGTTTCATAATACTTATTTTAATGCATCTAGTGAGATAGCAATTGATGAAAATTCTGAAGGATATGCAAGATATCTTTTATCAGGGCCTGACCCATATTACAACATGCGGATGATACAGGAGACGTCAGAAACCGGTGCTTATCAATTTTATTCAGAGCACGACCCTATGATAAACTATCCTGTAGGTAAATCAGGTAATCGTGCTCCTTTACTCAATATGTTCGCTCTGGGTTTCAGTAATTTTTTTAAACCATTTATGGAAGAAGTAGACGCAATAGGATATTCTATGCAGTTTACACCTGCTCTTTATGGAGCTTTGCTTATTATACCAATATATTTTCTTGGAAAAACCCTTTTTAACAAGAAAGCCGGTTTAATTGCTGCGTTATTTGTAGCATTAATACCAATTCATGTAGGCTCAGGCCATGGCTCTGCATATTCTTTATTTGATCACGACTCTTTTATCCACTTAATATTTGTCCTAACGTTTTTATTTATGGTTTTAAGCATGAGGGAAAAAGATAAAACAAAATCTGTACTTTATGCAGTGCTTGCAGGAATAGCTATTGCAGGGCTTTCAATGGTTTGGGTGGAAGCTAGGTTTTTATATGTAATAATCGGAGGCTATGCAATTGTGCAGTATATTGTTGATATTTTTACAAATAAAATTGAAAGTAAAGGCTTAATAACTCCGGGTATCGCGTTATTAACAGGATATATGGTATCACTTCCTGTTACTGCGTCAAGAGCGGCTGGGTTTTCTTTTGATGTATCTTTTTTTATGGTTGTAGGTGTAATTGGTTTTGGCGTGTTGTATTATTTATTTGGTCGTAAAAAAATACCTTGGACATTGTCTTTACCTGCTATATTTATAGCTAGTTCTTCTGCATTAGCATTATTATATTTTATTTCCAGATCTACGGCTAGAATACCTGTTATATCAGGTTTGAGTCCACTTGCAAATATAATATTTGGAACAGGTGTTTATGGAAATAAAGTTTCTATGACTATCGCTGAGGCAGGTACTTATGCAATAAGTCAAAATGTTATGAGTTTTGGACCTGCGCTGTACTGGCTTGCCTGGGCAGGTTTTTTATTTTTACTTTGGCGATACTATAAAGATAAGTTAAGACGAGACTATTTTTTTATTATAGTACTTTTCATTGTTTTCCTTTATCTTACAAGCACGGCAGGTCGTTTTCTTAACGAAATAGTTCCTTTAATTGCTATTCTTGCAGGTTGGATTACATGGTTTGTCGTAGATAAAATTGATTATAAGCAGATGATTAGAAACATCCGCAGCGCAGGCGGTGGCATACATGGTATCAGAAGAGGTATTAAAATTATTCATGTTTTTGGCATTTTGTTTTTAGCTTTTATTGTAATTGCCCCTAATGCTTATGTTGCCCTGGATGCTGCAGTCCCTGCAAAATATTATGAGAAAGAGGACGGCAGGGATACAACCCTTAAATGGGAGATGTTTGGTGAAGAACATCAAGGTGCTTTTGGTCTTAGCCTTTATAAAGAGCGTTATTGGACTGATGCATTTAATTGGCTTAACCAACAAGATACAGATATAGAGAATCCTGTGGAGAGGCCCGCATTTATATCCTGGTGGGACTACGGTTTTTATGCAGTAGCCCTCGGCGGGCATCCAACTGTTGCTGATAACTTTCAGTCCGGTATTCCTCCTGCGGGTAATTTTCATACAGCGACAAGTGAAGAAGAAGCAGTTGCAGTTTTGATTATTCGAATACTTGAAGGAAATAAAAAAGATAATAATGGAAAAGTATCTGAAGATGTAAAACAAGTTTTGATAGATTATTTAGGCGAAGACAACGGCCAGGATTTGATCTCTTGGGTTGAAGATCCGACAAGCTCTCCCTCTTATCAATCTCCTATCAATGAGCAGTTTAATGAATATATAACTCGAGGGGAGATAGATGAACGGTTGCTTGTTGTTGGAGCTCAATGGGTGGAGAATGCTGTTTATCATGATTTTGTGGATATGATAAACCATGGTGATTTTGCTGATAACAAAACAGGATTGACTAGTGAAGAGATAACATGGCTTTATCTTCATCTTCAGGATGCAACAGGCTATAGTATCAGATATTATGGTGTTGAAGGTTATGATAAGCAGATTTTCAATATTTTTGGGTTCTTATCAGATAAAAGCCTTGTGATGCTGGGTGCACCTGAGGATGATTTTGTTGAAATACTATATAGTGGTACAGAATATACACCAGCTGGAGCAGTAAAACGCCAGATTACCAATGAACCTTTGAAAGACTATCTTGATATGCCAGACAGCGAAAAAAGATATATCGTGGTAGAGAGCACTTCTACAAGGTATAAAGATGCATATTTTGACACGATGTTTTATAAAACATACATCGGCCCTTATGATATAGATCCTAACACTGGTGCAAAAAAGGAGTTCAGATGGCAGTTACCCTGTTATCAAATGAAGCATTTCTATGCTGAGTTTATCTCAGATGGAACTGAGTATCCCTCCCAGTATGCTACAGGGAAAGCTGCAGTAGTTATTGCAAAGTATTATGCAGGAGCCCGGCTCAATGGCAGCATCTGGCTTAACAATAGTAAAATAGATGCAACAGTGGCTGTTATGAAGAATCTTACCTATTATGAAGGCGCAGAGCAGCCTATAGAGCATGATAGTTTTAAGTATGTAGCATCATCCGGTGAAGGGGCTACTGATGAGTTTAGTGTTATAGCTGGTGCGGATGTTTATCTTCAAATAAGTAAAAACCTAGGTGAAATGATCTTTACAATCAAAAATGTAACTTTTGATGGACCTCCTGGCACAGAATATGCACCAATCACAGATGATGATGCTATGAGAAGACCTGGTTCAAATTATGAGCGTTATTTGAATATAACTATATTGCCGGCAAAGCTCTCAGGAGTTGTGTATAACGATAAAGACGGTGACGGTGTTTATAACAGCTCAATTGATGAGCCTTTGGAAAATGTAGCTGTTGAGCTATTTGAAATCAAAAGAATACAAGATGGACAGATAGATCAGCAGGGTGAAAAAATAACTGTTCAAACTGATGAAAATGGTTCATATTCAGTATCCGGCTTGGTACCAGGTATTTATCGTATTACAACTTATGATGAAGATGGTTATATTATCCATATGAGCGAATTATTTCTTTATGAAGGAGAAAAAACATATAATATCATTAATCCCGAACTTGGAGATATTGAGGGTATAGTCTATTATGATGAAAACTTAGATGGAAAATATACTCCGGGTGAAGAGAAAAATAGTGCTGAAGTAACACTTTCGTATATAACAGATATTCAGACTGGAGCCACCATGGAGGTTGATACAGTTATAACAGATGATGAAGGTTTTTATAGATTTGAAGACCTTGTCCCCAGGGAATACAACAACTATATTGTATCCGTTGATGACTTTGAGGGGTATCAATATTATGATTTTGTTACAATTCCTGAAGGCGAAACAAAGACATATAATATATCTCTGGAGCTTGCTGCTGTGACATTAAAAGGTCAAACAAGATATGATGAAGCAGGAATTGAAGAAGTAAAAATTGACTTTATCAAAAACGAGTCTGTCGCTAGAAACACAGCAAAAGATGCAACGACGTTAACTGATGGTAGCGGAAACTACAGCATTGACCTGCAGCCAGGTGTATACGATGTATTAATTACAAAGTGGGAGGATGAAGCTACACTTGTCTACATACTTGAAGGAGAACAAGTAACACTGGTAAAAGGCCAGGAAGAAACAACAATGAACTTTGACCTTATTAAAAAGTCAGTAACAGTTTCAGGCTTTACATCTTATGAAGGTACCAACATTGAAAATGTTACAATTAGGTTTATGCCAGATTTTGAAACTGAAAACAATACCGGTGTTTATACGATGGCTGTTTCAAACGCATCCGGATTTTATGAATTGGAAGTAGCACCGGGTGTTTATGATGTATATGCAGAAAGTGAAGAATTTTTTGATAACGGTGAAGCCTATATTTATTTATGGGAAGGATCTTTGAGTCTTTACGAAAGCGATATAAAAGTAGGTAAAACTTTTGATATCGATCAATTAGATATTTAAAACCAAATTCTTTTAATTCTTTTCCTGTTTACTCTTTTTTATTATGATTGATATTGAGGATGGTAAAAAAGCAGTTGTTTTTGCAAGAAAAATAATCGAGCAATATGTAAAAAGTAAAGAAGCCGTCAAAGAAGATCTTGAAGGTGTTTTTAAAGAAAAACAAGGGGCTTTTGTAACTATTCATAGTTTCCCTTTTAAAGAACTGCGTGGTTGTATCGGCATTCCCCTGCCAGTTATGCCTTTAAAGGATGCAATTATTGAAGGTGCAATTAGTGCAACTCGGGATCCCAGATTCCCGCCTTTGTCTTCCGAAGAACTTGATAAGATAGTAATCGAGGTAACAATTCTTTCACCACCTGAAAAAATCAACGTTCAAAATCCTGAGGAATATCTTAAAGAAGTTGAAATAGGCCGTGATGGTCTTATAGCTGAACAAGGATTTAATAAAGGCTTACTACTTCCGCAGGTGCCTGTTGAGCAAAGATGGGATAAAGAAGAGTTTCTTAAACATACATGCATGAAAGCAGGGCTTATGCCGGATGCATGGCTTGACAAAGCAACAAAAATCCTGCGTTTCACAGGTCAGGTTTTCACTGAGATAAAACCAAGAGGGGATATAAAGGAGAAAAAACTAGATGGATAGAACCATTGAAGGAAAAATCTTTCATAAAGGTGTATTTGAAGATGCATGTATCGGTATACAAGATGGAAAGATAGTTGAAATAAAAAAGATTTTAAAAACCGATGTACACGAGGACTTTGGTAAAAAACTAATTTTACCAGCAGGCGTAGATGTTCATGTTCATTTTCGTGAGCCAGGTATGACACACAAGGAAGACTGGTCTACAGGCTCTCTTGCAGCAGCTTTTGGAGGTATTTCTTGTGTTTTTGATATGCCTAACACCTTACCTCAAACCACTTCGATTCAAGCTATTTCTGATAAGATAAACATTGCTGATAAAAAATCATATGTAGATTTCGGAATCTATGCTGGTATCACAAATGACAATCTGGAAAATATCGAAAGTCTTTCAAAAAAATGTAATGGTTTTAAGATTTTTCTTGGAAGCTCAACGCTTTCCATGCTTTTTGATAAAAAAAAATTAAGAGAGGCATTTGATCTTATAGGTATTTCTGAAAAACCTGTGCTTGTTCATTGTGAAGATGAAGAATGTTTGATAAATCATAAAGAAACTGAGAAAAACCTGACAGATCATATGCGTTTTCGTCCTGGTGTTTGTGAAGAAATTGCCATATCAGCTGTTTTAAACGTTGCAAATGCTCTTAATACAAAGGTTCATATTTGCCATGTTTCAAGCTGTGAGGGTTTAGAACTACTTAAGAAAAAATCAGCTAACGTGAGTTTTGGCATTACTCCTCATCATTGTCTTTTAAACGTGGAAAAAAATATGGGCAGTCCAGGGCTTTTTAAGGTCAACCCTCCGATTCGTACTGGTTTTGACCGTGAGTCATTATTTAATGCTGTTAAAAATGGTGCGGCTTCAGTTCTTGAGTCTGATCATGGGCCGCATACAAAAGAAGAAAAAGATAAAATTTTTGATGAGGCGCCATCTGGTGTGCCTGGTGTTGAGACAATGTACCCCTTGTTTTTGTATATGGCTAAAAAAGAGATTTTTACCTTTCAAAGGCTAGTTAGCCTTCTTTGCAGTTGTCCTGCTGATTTATTAGGTGTTCAAAAAGGCCGTATTGAAACAGGTTATGATGCTGATTTTATTGTTGTTGATCTTAAAAAAGAAATAAAAATCCAGTCTGAAAAACTACATTCACTATGTGGATGGTCTCCTTTTGAGGACTGGCCTGCTGTTTTTCCTGAGGCGGTTTTTATCCATGGGGAAAAGGTTATAGAAGATAATGAAATCCAGGTAAAGCAAGGCTTTGGTCGTTTTGTTGGAGCGTAAAAAATGTTAGAGGCATTTCCTATCTGGTTTCGTATATTCTTTTTTTCAATGATTCCCTGGTTAGAAGCTCGTTATGTTATAGTTTATGCTATGCTTGGGCTTGGTTGGTATTGGTGGCAGGCGTTTCCTATTGCAATAATTGGTAATATGCTACCGGTTCCTTTTGTTTTGTTGTTTTTTAAACATGTTGAGAAATGGTTGCGCAACTTCAAATCATGGGCAAATCTAATGGATTGGCTTTTTGAAAGAACCCGTAGACGTGCAGATGCTAAGATACGTCGTTATGAACATATAGGGTTGTTATTGTTTGTTGCGGTTCCTCTTCCATTTACAGGTGCATGGACTGGCTCTTTAATTGCATATTTATTTGGTTTAAATTTTACTAGATCTCTTTTAACTATATTTGTTGGGGTGATAATTGCAACACTTTCCATGGTTGTGTTAACTTTAACTGTTGGTAACATATTTGGCTATAATATTTGAGGTTATGTTTTATATGGATGAGGATCTTAAGATACTTGCAAATAAAGTTGTTGAAAAGGTTTACCTGAATGTTAGAAGAGCAGTTGCTACTGATTTTTTAAAACTTGGTTTAAACGTTGGTTTAGGCTTGGATGGAACAATTACTAAATTTGTTGATAAAGTTGCAGAGGATGCAGCGTTATCTGTTATTAAAAAATCAAAAACAAAAGTTAATGTTTTAAGTGAAGAAGCAGGTTTTATAGATAATAATGGGGATTACACTTTTGTATTAGATCCAGTTGATGGTACACGTAATGCATATCGGGGCATTCCTTTTTATTCCGTGTCTCTAGCGGTTGGTAAAAATAGTATTTCTGACGTTGAATATGGAATTGTTAAAAACATTCCGACAGGGGAGACATATATAGCTGAGAAAGGATTTGGAGCGTTTTTAAATAAAACACGTTTTGCGGTTCCAGAAGTGCCAGATAAAGAGATTTTATCTTCTCTTACACTGGGTATAAATTATGATAAAAAAACAATTGCCCTTGCAAAAAAAGATAAAGTACGCTCCTTGGGTTCTGCGAGTCTTGAGATGTGCATGGTTGCAACAGGTGCTCTTGATTATTATGTTGTTGGAAAAGAATATATCCGAGTCATTGATATTGCAGCATCTACCCTTATTGCACGTGAGGCAGGTGCAGTAGTAACTAATATTTTTGGAGAAACGCTTGATATGGGTTTCAACCTGGAGGATAGAACCAGCGTAATTGCCGCTTGTAATATTGATATAATTAAGCAAATTATTTCTTGAATTCTTTTACATGGTCAAGTGTTTTTTTCCATTCAAGTATTTCACGGCATTTACCGCAGTAACCATTATAATTTTCATAATCAAATTTTTGCATTTTCCTTCCGCAATATTTACATTTATATTCTTTTTTTTCTTTCATCTGTATTTTTCTCTTTTTTTAACCTGTATACTCTTTTAGTGTTTTTTGGTTTTCATCAGGAAGTATTACTTTTCTTTCTACTTCTTGCCATTCAAGGCCATAATCAGAAAGCAGATTTTTTACCATATCTGGAACTTTTGGTGCACATAGTATTCCCCTAACGTTTGCTTCATCAACGTCTTTTTTCATATCGTTAACATACATTCTAAGCTGATGGACTGCACTAATGTTTGCAAGACTTCTTTTAACTTCAATTATAACGGGGGTGTGATTTTTATCAAAGCAGTATAAATCGATAAGACCTGATTTTACATGTTTTTCTCTTTTACAAATTCTAAGCCCGTCCTCGATGATATCAGGACTGTCTATAATCTGATTTACAAAATCTGTCTCCATACCAGACAGTATTAGTTTTGCATTGTCTTTAAGACAGCTTACATTTATTGTTTGAATATCTCTAAAGTATATCTTCATTTTTTCAGGAGGTTTAGGTTTATTAAGATGTGAATTAATAATGAGCTGATTGTTTTTTATGCTAAACTCAGTTTTACTTCCAGAAGGCTGCCAGTTTACAGGCTCTCGCATTATCGGCTGATGAACAAGTAACGCTCCATCCTGTTTTAAAATTATTATTCTTTCCCCCCAGTCAAGAAAAGAGCGTGCTCTGCCTCTGTAATCTATCATACAGTCGCCGATTATAACCAGAACTGTTTTATCAGGTTTTGAAACATGATTTTTCCTAATAAACTCCTCTGCTTCTTCTAAAGAGGGGTTTGTTATGTTTTCTACCAAAAACAACCTCCTGTTTAAAACGTAACAAAACAGCCCTAATATATCATTTTGGTTTATTTTTGCACAAATGTTTTAAATACTTCTTTTTATTGAGGTGGCATTATGAGCATTACACAGGATATACTAAAAAAACTTGGAACTAAAAAATTACACTTTTCATTGCTGGATCCAGAAGACCAAACAGCTGAAGAAGCAGGAAAACTTGCAAAAATTGCTGAAGATGCAGGATCTTCTGCTATGATGGTCGGAGGATCAACACTTGTATCCTCAGAGCAAGTGGATAAAACGGTAAAATCAATAAAAGCAAATTCAAAACTTCCAGTTATATTGTTTCCTTCTGGTGCAAAATTCCTCAGCAGATATGCAGATGCCATATTTTTCATGAGTCTTCTAAATTCACGAAACCTTGGTTTCGTAATCCGTGAACATGTTCAAGGAGCCCCATTCATACGACATGTGGGAATTGAGCCGATTCCCATGGGCTATCTGATAGTAGAGCCAGGTATGACGGCAGGTAAAAAAGGTCAAGTTGATCTTGTAAAAAGAGAAGATATTCAGACAGCAGTAGGATATGGTTTGGCCACAGAATATTTAGGCATGAAATTTTTTTATCTGGAAGCAGGATCAGGTGCACCTGAACCAGTAACAAACGAAATGATTGCAGCAGTTAAGAAAAACACAAGCATTCCGCTTGTAGTGGGCGGTGGCATTCGTTCTGCTAAAACAGCACGTGAAAAGGCACAGGCCGGTGCAGATATAATTGTTACTGGAACTACTTTTGAAAAAGAAAAAAATGTTGAAAAAACACTTAGGGAAATTATAAAAGCAATAGATGAATAAAAGATTAATATGAATGTTTTACTTTCAATTGGAGGGGCATCCGGCAGCATATACGGCATTCGTCTTTTAGAAGAACTTAAAAAAACAGGTGCGCAAACACACCTAATTTTTTCAGAAGGTGCTAAAAAAATAATAGAACATGAAACAAAATACAAAACAAAAGACTTGGAAAAACTAGCTGATTTTTACTATGAAAACAACGATATGTTTGCAGGACCTGCAAGCGGCTCCTTTAAACTTGATGCAATGATTATCTGCCCGTGTAGCATGAAGACTCTTTCTGCTATTGCAAACGGCTACGGTGACACCCTTACCAGTAGAGCTGCAGTTTGTAGTTTAAAAGAAGAACGAAAATTAATAACAGTTCTAAGAGAAACACCTCTTGATCTACCAGGGATTGAAAACATGAGAAAAGCAAAACTTGCAGGTGCAACAATCTTGCCTGCAATGCCTGGTTTTTATCATAAACCTAAAAGAATTGATGATATCGTTGATTTTGTTGTTGGTAAGATTCTTGATCAACTTGATATCAAACATCAACTTTTTAAACGCTGGAAATAAGTATTATTTACAATTATTTAATCTTTTTTTTGCAATTCTATCAAGTCTTAATATTACATAAGCAATAACTGTTGCAACAATTGGTAATAAATAGTTTCCCAAACCTATGATTAAACCAATAGCTGCAATAACCCAAAGACTTGAAGCAGTTGTAAGCCCTTTTACATCACCGCGTAATGCAATAATACTTCCAGCTCCAATAAAGCTGATACCTGCGACTATACCTGCAGCAATTCTTGTAACATCATAGCTACCTGCGGTATCACTCGGAATCAAAAAAAACGAGGCAATTGTAAAAAGACAGGCGCCCATGCATACAAAGATATGTGTTCTAAGACCTGCTGGCTTGTGGCTTATCTCACGCTCATATCCTATTATTGCACCAAGTATTACTGCAGTAAAAAGTCGAAGTACTA
>CAZKUB010000128.1:0-3596 GCA_964555835.1 uncultured Thermoplasmatales archaeon | reverse complement strand
ATATGTTTTCGTTCAACATCCTTTGCTTGGGCGTCTGATGAATAAATCTTTGCATAACCCGTTGTTTCTTGTGAGCCAAAACTAGAGTTTATAGTATTTACTATAATATTTTCTTTTTTTGTATTTAGTTTTTCTGCAAGCTCGCTACGTATAAGTTCCCTATTTGGTGTTTTTTCTCCAGAATGTTTTACTGTAAAGTATACTTCGGTTCGATTTAGCAGAGGATTATTTCGTTTGGATTCGATTTCAATTTCCATGGTTAATCACATCTTATCAAGTACTTTTTTAACTTTATCTTTATTTTCTTTTGTTGGTTTAACAACTAAGACCCCTTTATCCGGCAATCCATATATTATAGTTACGTCTAGTGGAGCCATGTATATTGCTGCAAGCGACGCAAGGTCTTCTTCACCAGTTACTTCTATTTTTAGTGTTTGATCATTGCATTCATAAGCAACCTTGATTACGTTCCATAATTCATCAGTTATTGTTCCCGCAGGATTACAAACTTTTATAGTTTTTTTACCGTATGATTCTAAAATTTTAACAATTTCCTCAGAACATTCTCCACGTCTTGTATTATAATCTACTACACAAAAAAATGGTTCAATATTATTTTTTAAAAGTGTAAATGTTACCTGATCTCCAATGCTTACTATCTTTTTTTCTTTTTTTAAAATCTTAAGGAGTTTTTTTTCATCATTTACAACTATGCCGATCGGCTTTTTTAAAAGACTCCTAAGATTTTCTGGTAAAACATACATAAGTCTAAAAAAGAATTTTTTACATTACTTTCAAAGCATATTTGCCAGGTTTTTTAATGTTCATTTTTTGGGCAACCTGTGAAGTCTTTGGATTACGGATTATTACATAACCCCGCCATCTTTTAGATGTTGGGATGGAGCAAAGTGGACATACATCTTTTTCTGTTAAGAGATGACAGGTTTTACATGCTCTTATTGTTTTCATTTTTTACCCTTCTTTTTATCTTTTTTCTTTTTTGGTTTATCTTTATTTTTTTCCTCTTCACTTGGCTCATATATCCAAGAGTGTGCTCCAAGAGAAGGCTGTCTCATTGTAAGACCAATTTTACTTTCACGTGATGAAACCTCGTTCAAACTTACTGCTACTACCCTTGTTCGTACCGAGTCTCCTGTTTTTAGAACCATTTTCTTTTCTTTGCCGGTAATAACCTCATTGTCGGCATCAACTTCTACATAATCATTCATTATCTGACTCATGTGAACCAATGCATCGAGGGGCCCTATATGACAAAAAGCTCCAAATTCTACTATTTCACATACAACCGCATCTATTACCTCTTGCAGTTCTGGTTTGAAAGTAAGTGCATCAAAAGATACTTTTTGATACATTGCACCATCGCCATGTATAACTATACCATGTCCTACAGGTTCTATATTTTCTGCAACAACAATTACTCCATTATTTTTACGCATCGTACCTTCAAATGTTTCCTGTACTATACTTGTTACAACCTCCAATAAATCTTCGCTGAATTTATCCGGAGGAATTCGTACGGTATCTTCAATTTTAACCTTGTAATACATATATATCTCACTACTCTAAACTATCCAGTCAGCTGACTTGGAATATACTTATTGCTTATATTCTTTTTGAATAATAAATATTTGTGCTTTATGTTAAAGCAATTATTAATGGTAAAAATACAAGTGACACAATGCTCATCAATTTAATTAGTATGTTCAAAGAAGGCCCTGAAGTATCTTTACAGGGATCACCTACAGTATCTCCAATTATTGTTGCTTTATGTGCATCACTTCCTTTTCCACCTAGGTTTCCAGATTCTATATATTTTTTAGCATTATCCCATGCACCACCTGAATTGGCCAAAAAGACAGCTAAAAGAAATCCGCTGGATATCGACCCGATTAATAATCCACCTAATCCTTTTGGTTGCAACACAATTCCTACAACAATAGGGGATATAACTGCCATAAGACTTGGCACCATCATCTCTTTTAAAGCACGGTTGGTACTGATTTTCACACATCGCTCATAATCTGGTTTGTTTTTATCGCTTTCAAGTAGTTTGAATTTTTTGAACTGATATCTTACTTCTTCAACCATTGCATGTGCTGCTTTTCCTACAGCACCCATAGTAAATGCTGTAAAAACAAATGGAAGCATTGCACCGATAAATATTCCAGATACAACATATGGATCACCAAGCGATAATTCAAGGGGCACGCCCATTATTCTTTCAGCTGTTATAATATAAGTAAAAATTAATGCAAGAGCGGTAATTGCAGCTGAGCCTATTGCAAAACCTTTCCCCATTGCAGCTGTAGTGTTTCCCACAGCATCGAGTTGTTCTGTTCTTTCACGTACCTCAGGCCCCATTCCCGCCATCTCAGAGATACCTTGTGCATTATCAGCAACTGGGCCATAGCAATCTGTTGCTAGTGATATACCAAGAATACTTAACATTCCAACAGCAGATAACGCAACTCCATAGAAACCTGCAAAATAGTGAGCTGTAATCATTGCAACTACTATGGCTATTACAGGGATGGCAGTACTTAACATACCTACTTTTATTCCTTCAATTATAACTGTTGCAGGACCTGTTTCAGCCGCTCTGCTTATACCTTGTGCAGGTTTTTGTTTTTCTGATGTGAAATATTCAGTACTCAGACCTATAACAATACCTGAGATTAAACCCGCGACCATCGCATAAAACGGACTTAACTCACCATCCAACAGATACCATATGGCTATACCTGAAAATAACGCTGTTAAAATAGCGCTAACAAAAAGAGAGCTACGTAGTGCTCCATAAATATTTTTTCCTTTACTGGTAAATACAATCATTGTACCGATGATTGATGCAAAAATCCCCAGCCCTGCAACAATCAATGGTAATAGTAATGCATTATCCCCATAATCTGTAGGTGTGAACAAACCACTTCCAACCCCTGCCGCTGCAATAGCTGCAAGAGCCATTGTTGCAATTATTGATTGGACATATGATTCAAAAAGATCTGCCCCCATGCCTGCAACATCACCAACGTTATCTCCCACTTGATCAGCTATTGCGGCAGGATTACGCGGGTCATCTTCAGGTATTCCTGATTCGACTTTACCTACAAGATCTGCACCTACATCTGCAGATTTTGTATAAATCCCTCCACCTACACGGGCAAATAATGCAATAGATGATGCTCCAAAACCAAAACCAAAAAGAATGTTTGTAGTTACTACATTATCATAGCCTAGAGTGTTATTAAAAATGTAATATAACCCAAAAACTCCAAGTACTCCAAGTCCTACAACAACCATGCCCATTACAGCACCACTGGAAAATGCAATAGATAAGCCTTTGCTTAACGATTTTTTTGAGCCTTCAGCCGTTCGAGCATTTGAAAGTGTTGCTATACGCATTCCTATGTTTCCTGCAGATGCCGAAAAAAGAGCTCCTATCACAAAGGCTACAGAAAGCCCCCAATGCATGCCACTACTCTCTATGAAAGAGGCAACATATAAGATACTAGTTATCGCTACTACAAAAACTATTAAAACTTTATATTCGCTATTAAGAAAAGCCATTGCCCCTT
>CAZKUB010000127.1:0-4427 GCA_964555835.1 uncultured Thermoplasmatales archaeon | reverse complement strand
CAGTTTTAATAGGTGCACTACTTGCAATTATTCTAGGATCAGCAAATGCTTATTTTGGGTTATACGCTGGAATGACTGTATCTGCAGCTATCCCTGGAGCAGTCATGGCTTTTGCTCTTTTAAAGCCTTTTAAAGGAACAATTCTTGAGGTAAACATTGGTATGATGGGTGCTGCTGCGGGCACGGCCCTTGCAGCAGGTGTTATATTTACTATACCTGCAATGGTACTACTTGAAGCATGGACTGATATACGATATCTTGAAACAACAATTATTGCAGCCCTTGGAGGTATTCTAGGTGTCTTATGGATGGTTCCTCTTCGCCGTGCACTTATTATAAAAACAGATTTGCCTTTTCCAGAGGGGCTTGCCGTTGCTGCTGTTCTTACAACAACTGTTGGCGATGGAAAAGTAAAGAAAAAAGATAGTGTAACTCTCAGCGGTATCTGGTTGGGTGTAGGTGCTGCTATCGGGGCTTTATTAAAATTTGGACAGGTTGGTATTAGAGCTTTAGAAGCTAGAGTTCAGGGTATTATGAGTATCGGAAAATTCGACATCGGCGGAGGAGAAAACGACGGATTTGTATATGGAGGTATCGCACTTTCTCCAGCGCTTCTTGGTGTCGGATGGATTATAGGACCAAAAATTGCTTCATTTGTACTTGTAGGTGGGTTACTCGGCTGGGTTATAATAACACCACTGATATTACTTGCAACAGGTGTTCCAGCAGGTTTAGATCCGCTTGAAGGTTTTTTCCATGTCTGGGAAGAGTATGTCCGGTATATAGGCGTAGGAGCTATGCTTGTTGGAGGGTTATGGACTATTTTTAAATTAAGAAATAATCTTTCTGACGGGATAAAAGAAGCAATATTAGGTATAAAAAGTGGTCAAAAATCAAATAGAATAAGAACGGATCAAGATTTAAACTTCAAATATGTTTTTTTAACAATTGGACTTTTAACAATCCCTGTGTTTTTGGTTTACGCATGGATTTCAGAAAATTGGGCTGTATCCGGGATAATGGCAGTGTTTGCAATTCTTTTTGCTTTTATTGCAAGTGCCATTGCAGGTTATATGGCCGGGCTAGTTGGCTCATCAAATAATCCAACATCTGGTGTTACTGTCTCAATTTTATTAATAACCTCATTGATTTTACTCGGCTTTGGTATGTCAGGCAATGTTGGAGCATATGGTATAGCAGTATTAATTGCTGCAGTGATTGCCTGTTGTGCTGCAATATCTGGAGATGTACTGCAATCATTAACTGCAGGTCAAATAATAGGTGCAACTCCGTATAAACAACAATTAGCAGAGCTTGTTGGAATACTTGCAGCAGCACCGGTTTTAGCAATTGTTGTATCTGCACTTCATAAAGCATATACTATAGGAAGCACAGAGCTGCCGGCACCGCAAGCATTTCTTATGAGCGGGGTTGTTCGTGGGATACTAGGTGGTGAAATGGTCTGGCCTTTTGTACTTGCAGGGATGATACTTGCATTTGTTTTAATTCTAATAGATGTACCTGTTCTTCCTGTAGCAATTGGTATCTATCTACCTTTTACACTTGGAACTCCGATATTTGCTGGTGGTGTAATAAGACATATCACTAACAGGAGAATCAAAAAACAATATGGTGGTGATGATGGGGAAGAAATAAGTGAATGGGAGCTTGCGATAAAACAAACAAAAGTAAAGCCTAAGGAGCGTATAGTTAGGACAGGGCTTTTGTTTACAGCAGGGCTTATAGCGGGTGAAGCACTCACAGGTGTAATAGTTGCATTTATGATTATTGCAGGTCTAGGGATCACAATGTTTGAAGTACCACCTGTTCTACCGGGGTTTTTGTTATGGTTATTTGTAGCATTACTAGTTTATTATATACCTTTAAGAGAGATATTTGCTAAAGATTAATAATTTTTATAAACCGTATCTTAATACTTATTCTATATTATGATAAATACATTCTCAGCATTTCTCTCAGTTTTCATACCTTTGTTGATTATAGTAAATCCTGCATCAACACTAGCATTATTCAGCTCAATTACAGTTAATTATTCAAAAAACGAGAGAAAACAGCTTGCAAAAAACGCTGTGAAATATGCAGCAATATTACTTTTTATATTTGCAATATCTGGTTCAGGGATACTTGAATTCCTTGGAATAGAGATATATTCTTTAAGAATAGCAGGTGGTATACTTCTTGCTTTTGTAGGTTTAGATATGACCCGTAGAGGTCAACAACTTGGAGAAAGCACACCTGGAAAAGAACAAAAGGCAGACTATGCAATAGTTCCACTTGCAATGCCTTCTTTATCTGGTCCTGGCGCAATAACTGTAATAATTGTAAGTATGAGAAATTTAAGAGAAGGTGGTTTAACTAGCCCTGCGTTATCCTGGCCTGTAAGTATATCTATTGCTTTTCTATCAATAATTCTTGTAATGATAATTACATATTATATTTTCCTTAGCTCAAAATATATGATAAAAGCACTTGGGAAAAAAGGAATGGATGCATTTACACGTGTAATGGGGCTTCTCACTGTTGCAATTGCGATTCAATTCATGTTTACAGCAATTCAGAAGTTTTTAGAAACATATGGTGTAACACCAGTTTAACTATGTAATTTTATAACGTTGATATCTTTTGAAACATTCATAGATTTTGCAATAACCAAGCATTTTGTACGCAGTAGATATGCAATAGGTTTATAATCTGTCTCTGAAAATGCTTCGTAGTTACCCATACCTTTACAGAATATAAGATCTGTATTTTCAAGAAGCTTCAAAACTTTCTTAGGAAGTTTTTTAAAATCGACACCTACTGCAAAACAACCTGTTGTAAGAATTTCATCTACTACTGTATCAAGTTCAAATTCTAACGCATCTTCCATGGTTGCATCAGAAAGAACTGGTTTGCCTTTTACAACCAATGATAAAACTATATCTGGGTTGAAATTTTTGATTTCTCTGCATAGTATTTTATCAAAAACAATCTCGCCTGAGTTATCTGTAAAAAGGATGATATTTTTAGATTTAGAAATAATTTTTTTCAATTTTTCATAATCATCATGTCCTATATCCTGCTCAACTGTTTTTTCAAAGATTTCAATTAAATCATCAGGGTTTGAGCTGGCTCCGGCTATTCCAAAATCCATCATGTTTCCAACGATACTTACAAGCATGCTCATCCTGAGAGGGTCATCACATACACTTAATAGTTCTTCAACACGTGGTAAAAGTTTTTCTGCGGCTTTGTTAGCTTTTTTCTTTAGTTTTTTATAAGGATCACTATCATCAAGTATTTCGTAAGCTTTTTTATGAACCTTTGTTGCGATATCAACACTAGCAGAATCAGGGTCATAAAGCTCTGCTAAAAGACTACATGTTTCTTTCAAAGTTTTATGTCTAAGGTTTTTATCATTTGTACTAAGTTCTGATTCAAATACGATACGTTTGAGTAAACATGGTACACATTCAGTTTGTATTTTCATAAACAAGAACCCTGAATTAAGAACATGTATTTATAGTGTTTTCAAAAGATAAAGATTTTTATCTTTAAAACCAAGGTTGCGGTAATATTCTTTAACACCAACGCCACTTAGGACAAATAAATATTTTTTATCGTATTCCTGCTTACAGATTCTTTCAGCTTCAATTATAAGTTCTTTACCGAATCCTTTATGTTGTAATCCTTTATCTGATTTTTTACCAATCGATAGCTCTCTTCCAACAATTTTAAGCTCACGGATTATCATACAAGGATTTTTATTAAGCTCAGGGCGATGAGAATTATTAATATCACGAAGTCTAAGGTAGCCTATGAGTGCATCGTTTTTATTATCTACAAGGCTTATAAAAACCTCCTCACTATCACTTGCATCGTAGAACTCTGTTGAAATGCCGATGTTTTCTTCTGAAAGACTTATTTTTTCTTTTAAAGATTTATGGCCAATTTCACGACAGCGTATACATCTGCATCTCCATTTATTTTTTTTCATTTCATCCTTTATAATCTGACGAAGATTGCTTTTGTCAACACCTGCATCTATAAACTGAGAAGGGACATCACGCTGTATACGTTGTATACGCAGCCACTCAGGAATCAATGTTTTAATACGAGAGATAAGTACTGTAGCTTCCGTGGTAGATAAAGGCAAATATTTGCCTTTTTTATAGATTTCAAAAAGCTCTGTATTTTCAATTGTAAGAGTTGGATAAATCTTTATCATATCTGGTTTAAAACAAGGGTTATTAACAACTGTTTCAAAACATTCTATGTCGCGGTCAAAATCTGATCCAGGAAGACCCGGCATGAGATGAAAACATACTTTAAAACCAGCATTCTTTGCTATTTTTGTAGCCATAATTGAGTCAGATACGTTATGACCTCGTTTCATTTTATATAAAATATCATCAAAGATACTTTGT
>CAZKUB010000126.1:0-2829 GCA_964555835.1 uncultured Thermoplasmatales archaeon | reverse complement strand
TAAAACTATGGAATTAAAAACAGACAACATCAATCAACTCCTGATATTTTTCAAGGACTTCTGGCTTTACTCTTTTTTTAGGTTTAAGTATTAGCTTGTCTGTTTTTAATTCCATAGTTTTAAATCGTAAATTGTTTAAATAATTCATTGCCAAACTCGTCCATATAAATTATGGCAATTTCTTTGCATAATCCATTTTTATCTAAAACAATTTTCTTACTCTTTACAAATCCCTCAATTTTCTTTTCGTTGCCTTCATCATCTTCCTCAACATCATTATCTGCAAAAAATGTTTCCGACACTTTAAAAGATTTTTGGTTGTAATCTTTATCAACTAAAATCATAGCTAAATTTTCAATTCCGTCTTTGTCGCCAATTTTTACGCTATTTATTTTTATTTCAACTCCGTCTTTAT
Source organism: uncultured Thermoplasmatales archaeon (assembly GCA_964555835.1). Taxonomy (GTDB): domain Archaea; phylum Thermoplasmatota; class E2; order DHVEG-1; family DHVEG-1; genus CAZKUB01. The sequence goes on along the minus strand of CAZKUB010000126.1, from coordinate 2,414 downwards.
CTTTTTTAATTTCCTCCTCAATTTCTATTTCAAAAGTATTAACAAAATCAAATCCTGCAATGTTAGAAAACTTTGTCTCAATATCAGACTTCTTTTTTACTTGGCTTATCTTATTTATTTTTTCCAACGCAACCTTATCAATTTCTGGGGCTGTTTCGTCTGTTTTGTTTTTTAAATTACCCCTATTGGCTTTTAGTATTACATTATTTCTTAAATGTTTTATAATCTGGGAGCTGTCCCTGTTTTCAATTACAAACTGCACAAGCAAAGAGTAAGGGATTTTGTGGATATAAAACTGGGTATCTTTAATCTTCAAATAATTAGTATATAGCTTGTCTTGATTTTGGGAGATTATAATATAAACTCTTTTTAATTTACCACTTAACTTTTTCTCTAATTGTTCTAAATCTTGTTTAGTTATTTTGCCCTTGTTAGAAAAAACATAAACAAAATTATTGCTATACTTTCCGTTAAACTCCACCCCGTTTATTTTTTCAGCTTTATTTTTATCAACTTGGAATAAATCACAAGCAAAGTTTTTGTATAAGTTGTCCTCAATTTTAATCTGTTTATCTAAATCTTTAATCTCATAAACCCCGCTATTCATAACAATAAATGGCTTATGGTTTTTTATATCTAAAAGTCTTTTTTGCGTCGTATAAATAGCTAATTTACCAGCGTCAATTCCAATCCATTTTCGGTTTAGCTCTTCTGCCATAATACAGGTTGTTCCACTGCCAGCAAAAGCGTCTAAAACAAGCTCGCCCTCCTTTGTGCTTGCATTTAAAATCCTCGTCAGTAATCCCTTTGATTTTTGTGTCGGGTATCCCGTATATTGATTTGAGCCACTAATAAATGGCTTTGTATAGTCTCCGTCCCAAACATCTCTTACATAAACTTCGCTGTAATACTTATCAAAAATAATGCTCTTAAATCTATCTGGCAAAGACTTTCCATTTTTTATTAGTTGTATAATGTTTTCTTTATCTTTTTCTGATAATTCATTACATTTTCCATCTTCTTTCTTCGTATCAATAAAGGGCTTTTCGTATATTACTTTTTCTTTTTCTTGTTTAAAATAAAAATCTTTATTTTTTGAGTAAAACAATATAGTTTGGTGTTTCCTTGCAAAAGAACTTCTACTTATTCCTTGTATTCTATAACCATATATTATTTCGTTTATCAATTTATCCTTTCCAAAAATTTCGTCCATAACCAATTTAATTGCGTGGACGCTACGATAATCTAAATGCACATAAATACACCCGTCTTTGCTTAAAAGTTCTTTCATTAAGAATAGCCTTTCTCTCAAAAACTCAACAAATTCAGCCCCCTCTAATTTATCTTTATAGGCTTTTGTTTCTCCGTTTTTAAAATCACTTTGTGTCGCAAAGGGAGGGTCAATATAAATAAGTTTAATTTGCTCTTTATAGCCATTATCAAGCAAGTATTTTAACGCTTGTAAATTATCACCATAAATAAGTTTGTTATGCCAGCTTTTTTTCCCCTCAATTTCGCTTTTTTCTTTGCTTACGCCGAACTTTCTAATCTCTTGAAAAGGGGCAGATATGGTTTTATCAATTATAGTTCTTTTATCTTTCTTGCCGTCGTAAATTAACTGGGCTGTTTTATTAAGATTTCTTCTCACTGCTTTTTGCAGTGCAGATTTAAGGAGTGAGTTTGATATAGGATAGGCGTTTTTGGCGTTTATTTGCCGTTTGATGAGCTTTTTGGCGGTTTTAGGTGGTTTAGTTGGCTTTGTACCAAAAAGGACAAAGGCAAGATGTTTGCATATATATTGCGGATTTCTGGCAAAAGCTGGACAAGTGCAAGTTTTTTCAAAAGTATCAACGGAATACGAAATATCTGGGTTTGTAAATGATTTTATTTTTATTACCATTTTTTTATAATCATAACATATTTTAGTGATTTTGTAAATGTCCTGAAAACTGGGCTCATCTAAGAAATAGATTTGGGAATAATGAAACTACTTGACGGTAGAAAGAAACCCAAGCCCAGTTTACAAAATGCTTATTCTCTTTTCTTTCAAAATCTTTTCTAACTTTTCTTTATATTCTCCAGTATATCTTTTAAATGCAAGAATCTTAGATATTTTATCTTTTTCTTTATTTCCTTTGTGGTGGATTTGAAAATGGCAGTTTCTACAAATAGTAATTAAATTCCACTCACTATCTCTATCTTCTTTAAAATACTGAGATTTAAAAAAACAATGATGCGGAACATTCTCAAGCCATTGTCCAGACCCACATAAAATACACTTACAATTATCTCTATGATATACTTTTTCTATTACTTCTCTGTTCATATCTTTTTAGTTTATTTCCTATTTCTACCCTTTCTCGCTGGTAAGGGGGTTTTTGCTCCATACTTTTTAGTATGTCTTTCACGCCTCT
>CAZKUB010000125.1:0-4051 GCA_964555835.1 uncultured Thermoplasmatales archaeon | reverse complement strand
ATCAATTGTAGGGGAAGGATAATATGTTGGATGTTCTATGTTTTCGTCATCAAAGATTCCACCACCGTTTGTGGTAAACCATTGTATATAATCAGCATTTTGAATGTTTACTACGTCTTCTGTAAAAGTAAAGCCTTCATTGATGAAAACATCATAGTTATCATTATAAAAGAAAACGAAGGGTAAATCATTTGATAGTGGAATTATATCGTTTTCTTGTTTATGTGTAAGAAATGTCATATATTCCGAGGTTGGTTTACTATTACGTGTTATTATTGTAGCGCTTAATAATCCAGCACTTATTAGCATTATGAATATAAGTAGGCATAGTATTTTTTTCATATAACTCAATTGATTTTATAAGTATATAAACATTTCTATTAATAAATTAGAATAATTATAATTTGAATAAGTAGTTTTGTCTCATCTATAATTTTTTTTATAAATCTCTTGCATGTAACAGAGTGTGAACATTATATCTATAATTTATATAAAAAAACCTAACTATAAAGAAAAACTAATAAATTATCTTAACAAAAATATTTTATACATCTTTTTTTATTGCCTAATATTCAGGAGATGTGTATTTATGAACAAAATAATAATATTTTTTTTAACAACGATGATGTTGTTTACCACACTTACAACAGTAAACTCAAGTTTTATAAATCCAAAAGAAGAAATTAACTTTGACCCTCTTGTCGATATTGAAGTAACTGTGGAAATCAAAGCTATCCGTTATTTAGAAGATGAACTTAGTCAAAGCACCCAGGGTATATCAACTGCAAAAAGGCGAATAGCTCTTTTCAGAGAGAAAATTAAATACTTTATTAATCTGAATAAAATTACAGGGAATAAACCAAGTATGTATGCGAGGGTCTTTATAAACGATGTAGAGTTTGTAAGCCCTGTTTACAATGATACATATTATGTCTATAATCCCAACTTTTCAGCGACACTTAATGTCCCTAACAATATTGAATTTGTTGATGTAACCATTCAATTATGGAGTTTAGAGGAAAACGGTGATAGACTCCTTGATATAAGCCCTATATCGGGTAAATATGAAGCAAATATGGTCTATAGTATTGCAACGGGTCACTGGACTGGTGATGACCACTTAGGTGACGCAAGTGGATATGGAAGACTCAACGGTTGTGACGACGGCTCAATTTATAAAAACGAGGGTGATTGTGAACTCTGGTTTGACATCTCTCAGAATACTTACGATGGCAGCGGTATACCTTACTGGATGCAGGTCCATTTTTATGATATAGATCCTATGGAAAACGATACAGGCATTGATTATAATGGCAATGGTATTCCTCTTGAATGGGAATGGAAATGGGGCTATGACCCATTTGAATATGTTGATCATACAGAGCTTGATTCCTCAGGTGATGCAATATCTAATTATGAAAAATATCTAACAAGAGACTACGGGTCAGATCCATTCAGAAAGGAAATATTTGTCAAAATGGATATAATGGAAGAAGGACCAAACGGTGAAAAAACCTATTTTCCAGATGGTGCTCTTGAATTGGTATATACTACGTTTAGCAGGCAGAATATAATAATTTATGTTGATACTGGAGAAACAGTTCCGTTTTACGATAAACCCAACTTTTCTGAAATAAGAAATATTCATGATAGCTATTTCATAAGAGATGAGGATGAACGATGGCGTGAAGATGTATTTCATTATGCTTTAATCATTTATAACGTACCAGGATATATGGCAGCGGGTTTTGCTTTCAGACGAAACGCGTTTGTTATTGTAAGTGAAATAGCAGAGGAAATAACTCAAAAGCCATACCGTGGTTCCAGTGAAGTGATTTATGCAAGCAGCTTCATACATGAATTAGGTCACACACTTGGTATTTGGCCCTTACCCGGCCATAACCGTCGAAGTATAAAACTATGGCAGCCACGCTATTGGTATAATCTTGCATATAAATCCTGTATGAACTATGGTTGGATGTACATACTATTTGATTATTCAGATGGTTCAGGCCCAGTACCTGATCTCAATGACTGGGAAAGAATAAACTACCATCATTTTAAAAGTGGCTAAAATCAAGAGCCCTGAGATCACCTAGTTAATACGGGTTTTTTCAGAACTCCTCATATTTTTTTCTATTAATTTTCAGCGTTAAAAACTTGAAGAGCAGATACATAGAAATAAATAAAAAAAAATAAAAATTGTTTTTTAGATGTTTACTATAGGTCTATATTTAAATATAAATATAAGTCGTCCCATTATGCGGCCTGTTAAATCAACAGTTTTATCCTCTGCTTCATCTGAAACAGCTGTTGCGTTTATTTTTATGAATCTAAAACCACTTAACCCGTCAATTTCTACTGACATAGATTCACCTGGTTGTAATGATACATTTTCAACGCTTTTATTGACTTTGTTTCTTCCTATAAAACCGTATTCAATGAAAACTGTAAGATTTACATTATTAACAGTCACGTTACCAGTGTTTTCAACTGTTGCATTTACTTTGCCACGACGTATTACTCTGAATGGTCCCATATGGATGTATACCTCAAGCTTTGGCTCTTCTGGGTCTGGATCCTCCTCTGGTGGCTCATAATATCCGACCAATGGATATAAATCCTGATTATCACCACCTGTGATATTATATGGTGTATCCCAAACACCATTTGCCGTAGCATTTGGATATTTATCCATGTAATCATCGTAGTAATTGCCCTGTTCTAAATCTTCATTGTACCAAGTATTATTGCCATTGTCATAAGCGTTTTCTTCAGTATTGTTCATTAGATTATTATGATAAATATTGTTATCACTAGATGACATTAAATAGATGCCATAATAGCTGTTATTTTTTATTTCATTGTCTTTGATAGTATTGTTGCTAGAAGAATTAAAACTTATGCCGATATAATTTTTGTTTATAATATTACATGTAACTCCGACATTGCTGACAGAATTAAGATGGACTCCTGAAATCTTCTCATCATCAGATACAGCTAAGCTGCTGTTTTGTATGGTAAAATCAGATATCAAAACATTATCAGCAGAGATGTATACAACGTATCCTACTCCACTTCCATCAATAATTGTTGTATCTTTATCTTCACCTAGCAAACTAATACTTTTATTAATAATGATATTCTCATAATAAATTCCAGCAGGTACCGTGATTGTATCACCCTCGTTAGCATCGTTTATTGCTTCTTGAATTGTACTAAAAACCTTTCCGCTGTCATTAGCAGCAACAGGCATTGCAAAAAATACTGTTGCAGAAAGTATTGACAAGAGCATTGCCATTGTTATAAGGCTAGCGTTAATCTTTTTCACATAATTTACTTTCATGTTTATTTCACCATTATTTTATTATTATTCTTTTTTAGCTATTTTATATAGTTTGTTGTACATTTCTTATCCAGAATTTTATACAACAATATTCTATAATCAATATAAATATAGCGTAATAAAAATATTTAAACTTTTCTAAAAAGTGATGAGATAATAAACAAAAACCCAAATTGAATAACTCTCAGATGACCCATTATAGACTTTTTATAGTATTTTGTAAAAACATATAAACCAGCCTAAGGTCCTTTTCAGAAATCACAACATCAGCATATTTTTTTACACATTCATCATCAGGGTTAAAAGCAATACCAAGGCCTGCAACTTCAAACATTGGAACATCAAAACAAGAATTACCAACTGCAACGATAGACGCTTTGTTTATCCCTGTTTTTTCCGCTAATTTTTTAACTGTTTCATCCTTTGCTTTAAGCTTAACACCAACTATTCCTTCATGTGTTAAAAAACCATTTTCATCTACATTAATCCCATTTGAGTAAACATAATCTATACCAAGTTCTGACCCAACTTTTTCTGCAAGAACATTAAGACCTGCACTTACAATCGCGGTTTTAACATTTCTTTTCTTCAAATAACTGATACATTCTTTGGCACCGTGCATAAGTGAAACATCTGAAAGAATCTCAACTAACTTTTCTTTTTTAAGAGCTCTTCCAGGTTTGGTTCATGAATAGGAATTTTGCC
>CAZKUB010000124.1:0-3039 GCA_964555835.1 uncultured Thermoplasmatales archaeon | reverse complement strand
ATTGTTCTTGTCTTCCAGACGGAGCAATTATAAGAATTCTACAGCCAGGGTATTTTTCTGCTAAATAAATACTTGTTGTTTTAAGCCTAGTTGCTTTTTGTTTGAAGAAACCTGAGGGTCTAATCATTTCTCTAAGTTTTATTATATCAAGATCTGTTATGCTTTTAATGTCAAGTTTGTTTTTTTCTTTAAGGTTATTTAGTGCTTTTTCTACGTTTGACCATGCGGTGTTCTGCGTTAGAATAGCACCTGTTATTATTTCAAAACGTGGGTCGGTTTTGTTTTTTTCATGATATCTTTTATCTACTGGCCACCAGTTTAAATCTTTGTATTTTTCTGAAAGTGTATTATATATATCTAAAGTGTCTTCTTTGTTCATTGCTAAATTTTTGTAATATTATTATATTCTATCAAGCTTTTGATTTAATAATTTGAAATACTATTTTAATAGGTTCTGATATTACATTTATTTAAAAATAGGAGTTTATATTTATGTTTCAGGAAAATAATGATGATATGTCTCTTAAACAGCATAAAGAACTAGAATCAGTTTTACATAGAGAGCTTATAAACTGCAGCCGTAAATATCTAAATACTCTTGGTATAGTATCTGTATTAGGCATTATTGATGTTGTAAAACAGGAGATCATGGAGCTGGAGAAGGCTACTAAAAGCTCTGTTGATACTATACATGATGCCCCCAGCACAGGGGATGTAGAAAGTTTTTAATTTTTTTTTTTATTTTATAAGGTTTTAGGGTTGTTAGCCTGTTTAGACAATATGTTTCATAAAAAATATGATTATTAAATGAAAAATATTATTAATACTATTTTCTTTTCCTCTTTTCTACTTGGATAAATTTGTGGGAGGAAACTAAAAGATATGGAACCTTGTAATCATGAAAGTTGTGGTCGTGAGAAATATATCTGGTTTCCAACACGTGATACTAGTTATGCTGAGGTAGTAAAGCATCCTTGGTGTAAACATTGCGGGGTTCTGGAGAATATCTCTGATGATAAACCAAAAAAGATAGGATACTGGATCAATATCCTTGCAAAGATACGTCCTTATCTTCATATAACCCAAGTTCAATCTCGACTAGTTTCAACAGAATTAAAACAAAACAATGACTTTATTGATTTTTATGCAACCACTTTTACCAGTCAAAAAAACCTATTTGTTAAAATCCTTGGGAAACATGCACGTTACCCACCACATCAACTCCTTAGACTAATTGAATTAACATAATAAAACAGAAAAGATTCCTTAGCTCGGGTCTGCTGCATTGACAGGCATTTTGTTTTTAATGCTTGGATGAGAAAAGGCATTCCAGATGTACTAGTGTATATTAGAAATACAATATGATGTTTCATATCAGATATTAAAACTATTGTTTTTTTTGAGGATATATTTATTGGAGGAAAAAAAAAGATGAAGAAAAACTCGTTTGGCTCATCTAACGAAAAAAAAGATATAGTAAATGAGTCAGAATTAATGATTTCAAAAGATGAAGTATATTCTTTTCAAACCCAAAAAAATCCCTCTGCTGAAGATGATATCAATAGAACAATTGCTATCATTCCTTGTTTTAATGAGGAGCATGCAATAGGCAGTGTGATTCTTAAAGCTAAAAGGTATGTTGATGAGGTAGTCGTTGTTGATGATGGCAGTAGTGATAACACCAAAGAAGTAGCTCGTCTTGCTGGTGCAACCGTTTTATCCCACTCACAGAATCTAGGCAAGAGTGCAGGTGTGAAAACAGGTTTTCAATATGCCCTTGATAACGATTTTGATTATGTGATTACTCTTGATGGTGATGGTCAGCATAACGCTGATGAAATCCCTAGTCTGCTGGGAAATCTTCGCATTGCCGGGGACCCTGCTGATATCTGTATAGGAATACGACATGGTACTGATACAGAGATGCCTCTCTGGCGTAAAGCAGGTAAACGAGTGCTTGATTACGCCACAAGTTTTGGTAATCAATCAGTGCTTACTGATAGTCAGAGCGGGTTTCGTGCGTTTACAAAACAGGCAGTTGCAGGTATCACTCCTCGCTTGAAAGGTAGAGGTTTTAGCACAGAAAGCGAACAAATCCTGTTGGCAGGAGATCTAGGACTAGGTATTGTAAATACCCATATATCATGTAGATACAAAAGTATTGGCTCAGCAGAAAAAACATCAACCAAAAACCCAACATCTCATGGTGTTGGAGTGCTGGGGTATGTAATTTCTCTTGTGGCTGAGAAACGACCTCTTCTTTTTATCGGTGTTCCTGGTTTTGTTATTTTTATATTTAGTGTGTTTTGGGCTATTCAAACCTTTCAATGGTATAATAGAACTGGTGTTTTTCTTATTAGTTATGCTTTGATTACTGGTGTTCTTCTTATAATTGGCGCATTAGGGATTTTCATGGGGCTTTTGTTAAATACTATTCCACGTATTGTTCGCAAAACCCTTGATGAGAAAGAATATGAAGACTTTCGTAGAAAAGGTAAAGCTAAATAAGACAAAAAAAAACGTATTTTTTTATGTTTGGATGAATAAGCAATGCCTATTGAATTATTTGATCTTGGAAGATTAATTCTTTGTGTCACAGCGTTTATCATCCCAGGATACCTATGGAGTTTTTTATTTGTTAAAAAACTTTATCGGCTTGAACGCATTGTATTTGGTTTTATTCTAACAATTTCAATGTTTATCCTTTCTTTTTTTGTCTTAGAGATAATACTTGGTGTAGCGATTACGTATCTTAAAACACTAGTAATTTTTGTAGTATACTGCTCGGTAATTGTTGTTTTATATCTATTATCTATTAAAAGAAATGGTATTTCGGATCAAACAAAAGAGTTTATTTCAACAGCTAAATCATTACTTAAAAAACCAGTGCAGACAATACAACAACATCCAAGCATTCAACTAGTGTTGTTATTAGTTGGTGTGTTGGTTTTTGCAGCATATATGGGGTTTCTTCCTCATCTTAAGGAAAGTTATTATCTTCCGTTTCATGTTGATGAATGGATTCATTGGACGTATACC
>CAZKUB010000123.1:0-4732 GCA_964555835.1 uncultured Thermoplasmatales archaeon | reverse complement strand
CCATAATACGTTGATGTCTATTGAGTTTAACGCTAATAAACTATAATTTTTTACCGCAACTAATACAAAATTCAGCATCTTTTTCTAGTTTTTTTCCACAGTCCGAACAAAAATTGTCTGCCATCTCTTTTTGAACCGGGGTTTTATTAGATGAAGATTCAACAACAAGTTTTTTTTCTTTATCTATACCTTTTGGCTGGAAAAAATCTTTTTTATCAGCAATCATAAAGAATCCTGCGGCAAAAAAGATTATACCTGAAAGTATAAGGTATATAGCGCCTGTTCCAAGACCCCAAACAAAACTGCCAGTACCGTCTATACCAAAAGATTCAAGAGATGAAGAATAACGCCCACCAATAGGACTACTGCCCATTTGACCTATCAAATCTGTAAGTATATTTCCTCTCAAATCAACACCCATACCAGATCTAATAACAAAACCCATAAGTATTATTGAAATAATCAAAATCATAACTATAATTATCATTCTTATTCCCTTAAAAATATATTTTAAACCAAGTCTACGGGCTTTGTATATACCAATAGTTGAAAGTACCATAAAAACAAAACCAATAATTAAAATATATGTAAAAGGAAAAGAAACAGAGCTCATTGGAACAGGGCCATTATAACTAGGGACAAAAAGTTGTAAACCGTTAAGCCCATCGATAGTAATCACATCATTCATCACAGAGGTCTGATATACCTCAGAATCAATATTTACAGATACCGTGTACCAAGTATTAAATAAACCAAGAAAAGCAAAAACTATAGCGACTAAACATAAAATATTGCCAATTGTATGAAGATTTAAACCATCAATATAAAAAAGCGAAACAATCCTTGGGCCAAGACCATGTTTTTTATGCCTACGATATATCTTAAAACAAATTAAAGAAAGAATTAAAGCCGTTATAATTATAAGAAATGTTATCAGATTATACAAAAACCACTCAATTTGAAAAAACACGTTACTTACCGGCTTTAAACCAGAACCCCACGACAAGCCATCTTTCATATAGTTACCATTTAAATCCTGACGAAATAACGGACCAGATGGGCCTGCTTGACCTGTTAAAAAATCTTCTTTGCTATTAACCTCACCCCATAAAACATCAGAACTAAGCCATGCCTGTGCTTTTAATTCAACAAGAGTATAATCATTTGGCCTTAGAATTCTCCCATTATCACCTACAATATCACTTGCAACACCTATTTTACCGGAATAAGAACGCAGATAATTCGCATGAGACCCTCGAGAAACATAAACCTTGAAATGATTACCCTCCTTTTCAACCATATCCCACGTTGCTCTCTGACCACTATAATGCTGACTGTAACCAACCCATTTCTGACCATCATCCGGGATTACAACTTGTACCATTTCCCAGTCACCCTCATGCTCATTATACTCGCCAGGGTTGAAAACATAAAACATCCAATACTGAATAACAGTAGCACCACTGGACTCATCAAATCTATAGTAAACCGTTGGATACACAGAAGGATCATTATTTTTAAACTTGTTTTGATAATCAGAACGTATATTATCATTAGCATCATAATATTGTATTGTTTCTCCTTCAATCACAATAGTACTTAAAACAGCATTTGAAAGAAAATAATCAACATTAACAGGATAAAAAACTTCTTGACGCTCAAAATACAATATTGGTGCATAATCTTTAGCATCTACGGCACTTGCGGTAAACCCAAGAAGAGGTAGCAAAAGTAAAAAAAATATGCATACAATAAAAACCCTATAAAATCTTGTTTTTTCCATAGTTTTTTCTCCAAAAGCTTTTATTGTAAATTATTGTTGTCCTTTTAATCTTTTTTAAAATATTTAAGATATGAAAAAAACATGGTTAAAACCATGTTTTTTATAGCAATGTTTATTAGGGTCTACTCCATATGATGAAGGGTAAAAGACAGTCATGGTGATGGGATAAACAATCCTTGTGAAAAAATTACCTGAATTAGTGTAAATAATAAAAACAAAAAAGTGAGTGAAATGACAGAAGAAAAAAAAACTCAAAATGCAAGTTATGATACAGACTCTATAAGAGTATTAGAAGGCCTTGCAGCAGTAAAACAAAACCCTGCAATGTATATCGGAAGCACCGATGAACGTGGTCTACACCATCTTGTATATGAAGTAGTCGACAACAGTATAGACGAAGCACTTGCAGGCTACGCAACAAAAATCCTAGTAACACTTAACAAAGACGGCTCAATAACTGTCGAAGATGACGGCAGAGGAATACCTGTAAAAGAACACCCCAAATACAAAAAATCAGGTTTAGAACTAGTACTAACAACGTTACATGCCGGTGGAAAGTTTGATAACCAAGCATACAAAGTATCAGGCGGCCTACATGGCGTTGGTGTATCCTGCGTAAACGGACTTTCAGAATGGCTTGAAGCAAATGTTAAACGTAACGGCAAAGAATATTTACAAAGATACGACCATGGCTTTCCTGTTGAACCTGTAAAAGAAATTGGAGAATCCACTAAAACAGGCACAACAATTAAATTTTTACCAGACCCAAAAGTCTTTGAAACAACCGAAATTAGCTATGAAACAATTGCAACAAGACTCAAAGAGCTTGCTTTTTTAAACGCTGGTCTTCAGATAGAAATTTCCGATGAACGCAATGGTAAAAATAATGTATACCGCTTTGACGGCGGCATAAAAGAATTTGTTGTACATATAAACCGAAATAAAACATCTTTGCATCCAAATCCCATTTATCTTTTTGCTGAAAAAGAAGACTTCGAAGTAGAAATAGCAATACAATACACAGATGGCTACACTGAAAACATCTTTACTTTTGCAAACAATATAAACACCCATGAAGGCGGAGCCCATCTATCTGGTTTTAAAGGAGCACTCACACGTGTCTTAAACGATTATGGTAAAAAAAATAAATTATTTGACAACGATTTTAGCCTCTCAGGAGAAGACTGCCGAGAAGGAATAACCACCATTATATCCTGCAAGGTCCGCCATCCACAGTTCGAAGGACAAACAAAAACAAAACTAGGGAACTCAGAAGTAAGAGGCGCAGTTGAAAGTCTTACAAATGAAAAACTCTCAGAGTTTTTTGAAGAAAACCCAGTTGTTGCAAAAATCATTCTTGAAAAAGCAGTAAACGCAAGCAGAGCACGAGAAGCAGCAAGAAAAGCACGAGAACTAACACGACGAAAAGGACTACTTGAATCATCTGCATTACCGGGTAAACTTGCAGACTGCTCTAGTCGTGATCCATCGAAGACAGAATTGTATATTGTCGAAGGAGATTCAGCAGGCGGATGTTTTTCTGGTGACACAAAGGTTGCATTAGTTGATGGTCGAAATATAACATTCAAACAGCTTGTTGAAGAAGACAAACAAGGAAAGAGAAATTTCTGCTATACAATAAAAAAGGATGGAAATATAGGTGTTGAAGAAATAATAAATCCGAGAATTACAAAAAGAAATGCAGAAGTAATAAAAGTCGTTCTTGATAATAAAGAAGAAATAATTTGTACTCAAGATCATCTTTTTATGATAAGAGATGGAGAATATAAACGAGCAAAGGACCTAACACAAAAAGATTCGCTTATGCCTCTTAGAAAACAAATCTCAAAAAAACAATGGCAAGACCCAGATTTAATTAAGTGGAGACAAGATAAAACAAAGGAACAGTGGACTCCTGAATTTAGAAAAAAAAGGATGGAGACGTATAATAAAACATATTTTAAAAAGACAATAAAAGCATTACATGAGATTTTTGAAGAACATAGTGAAATTGATGCAGAAAAATATAATGATTTACGAAAGCAAAGAAATGACAAAACACTACTAAAGTTTGATACATTTGTTAGCAGGTTTTTTGCTGGAGATAATAATGCAGCAAAGGAAGCAATATCAAACTATAATCACAAAATTATTGACATAATAAAACTTAATGAAAAAATAGATGTATATGATATTGAAGTTCCAAATACCCACAACTTTGCTTTAGCAAGTGGTGTTTTTGTACATAACAGTGCAAAACAAGGACGAAACAGAGAATTTCAAGCAATTTTACCGCTTCGTGGGAAAATCTTAAACGTTGAAAAAGCACGTATTGATAAAATATTAAAAAACAATGAAATCTTGGCGCTAATAACTGCAATTGGTACAGGCATCGGTGAAGAATTTGAAATTGAAAAAGCACGATATCATAAAATTATAATAATGACTGATGCAGACATTGATGGTGAACATATCAGAATACTTCTTCTAACATTTTTCTTCCGTTATATGAGGCCGTTAATTGAAGAAGGTTATCTGTATATTGCACAACCTCCTTTGTACAAGATTTCAAAAGGAAAACAATCGATTTATGCGTATTCTGAAAAAGAAAAAGCAGAAAGAATAAAAGAAGTTGGTGAAACAGGTGTTGGAATCCAACGTTACAAAGGTCTTGGAGAAATGAATCCAAACCAACTATGGGAAACCACGATGGACCCAGAAAACAGGATGACCCTCAAAGTAACAGTTGACGATGCAGTAGAAGCCGATGAACTTTTTACAATTCTCATGGGTGAAAAAGTAGACCCCCGCCGTGAGTTTATAGAATCTCATGCAAAAGAGGTGACTAATTTAGATATTTAAGGTGATGTTATGACTGATGAAGAAACTCCAAAAAAAGAATACATTCGAGCACTTGAATCTGAGATGAAACGAGCATTCATTGATTAC